>NC_019753.1:4745000-5045000 GCF_000317495.1 Crinalium epipsammum PCC 9333 | reverse complement strand
ACTCCATCAAGTATTTGCATGAAGATGTTTTCGTATTCGGCATTATCCAGAGGTTGACTTCCCCTCGCGTCGCCGTTAACCGTAGGTAATTGTGGCTGTCTACCCGTAGTTTGGGATGCTTGGTGTGGGGTGTTTGGCGAATTGGCAGACTGAGGCGGGGTACTCTTACCCAATCGTCGAAATAGTTGCTTCAACCACTGCCAAATTCGCCTTAGCATTTGCTACACCCTTTAGTGGTATTTAGTTGAGATTGTAGCGAGTTTGGGATTTTTTGATCTGAATACGAAAGGGAACAGCCGAATAGAGGAGATGCAATTTAGATGGGTGTTAGCTTATCCTTTGTATGAACAGAGCAATTTGTACATAAATAAATAGCAAATTGTACACAATGTAATAAGAATGAGTATCCGAAAGTGCAACACATTATGACTACATTTACAGCAAGTATTGCTCGGAAGCTTTTTCCTGATTTGCTCAACCGAGTTGGATTTGGACAAGAGCGAATTTTAGTAGAACGGCGTGGTAAGCCTATCGCTGCAATTGTTAGCATTCAGGATCTTCAGCGTCTAGAGGCACTAGAAGATATGATAGATTCGGCTGCACTTCGTAAAGCTAAGGAAGAAAATACTGGTTTTACTACGCTAGAAGCTATTACGCAAGCCCGTGAAGAATGAAGATAGTCCGAAGCAAAGCTATCTACTGCGTATTGCTTATACTGCTGAAAAAGATCTCAAAGATTTACAACCCAAGCAATACAAGCAAGTAGCCTCAAAAATATTTTCTTTAATCAGAAATCCGAAACCCCATGATTGTAAGGCGCTGAAAGGCGAACCAGATGGTTATCGTGTAGATCAAGGAGAGTTTCGTATACTTTATTATGTTTATGAAGATCAAAAAATCGTTGATGTTTATAGAGTAGGGAAGCGAAATGATGATGAGGTTTATCGCAATCTTTAACCCATAAATTTATTTGCGGCTTTGTTTTGGGGTTGATCGCAAAGTATTGCAAAGATAATCAAATAAATATTGCAATCACACTCAATACTTGAAGATTTAATCATAATTGAAGATAGAGAGATGTATTCTCTCTTAAATTCTCGATCCAAAATCTTGGTCAACTAAGGGAGAATAATATTATGGGTATTACCAGATGGCTTGAGAGCATTACCCAGTATTTATCAAAATCAGTGGTTCGCATTTTTAGCCCTACTGATGACGCATATCCTACTATAGGCGTGCAACCGTTTGAAGGTGAACGATATAAAGCAAGGCATGATACAGATTGGTAATTGGCGATCGCGATTGGCAGTTTTAAAATTATACAGACAATGGGTGAGGTGGAGAAAATAAACTTTCTCCACCTCATTTAGTTAGAAGTATTCATAATATTTGCATCAAGAAAAAACACACTGCTGCACTACCAATAGGAACAGTAAAATTATCAATTCCTAGCTTGGAAAATGATTCTAAACCTGTAGCTGCCAAGGCAACAGCTAAGGAAACTACCCAAGTTTGCCAAATATTGCCCTCAACGCCAAATAAAATTAGGCTGGTAATAACATAGCTAACTACAGCCATTGCGATCGAACCTTCCCAACTTTTTTTGCTATCCCAAACCATGTAGGGATGTTTACCAAATCGTTGACCAATTAATGCTGCTAATCCATCACCCCAAGTCATCACTAAAATACCAATAGCTGCATATTGAGGTTGATGTAGATACCAAAACCACCCAACAAGTATACCAATGCTGAGGGCATAGAAAAATGTGCCAAAGCTTTGACGACCAACGCTATTAATACCAGGAAGGATAGGGAATTTGTAGGAGATGAGGGCAACAGCACTAGCTAAAATTGAAGCAGTAATACCTAACCAAGCTGGTAAATTAAACCACCAAGCGAATAAAATTACATTGCCAGTGCCAATGTGAACGACCTTCCGCACTCTTTCGGGGTCAGTTGCGGTGTAGCGATGTAAAGATTCTGCTAAAAGTACAATAATTCCTAACCAGACTCCAACAATACCAATTTGGAGCCATAAACTAGGAATGGATGCTAACCAGGGCAATGAGTTAAACAAAGGCTTAATTGCAGGGTTCAGTAAAACCTATTTTTATACTATATAGATTTTTACGATGATTAAGACGTTAATTATGTGGTTAATACGCGGCTACCGGAGTTTTATTTCTCCGTTGTTTCTCCCTAGTTGTCGGTTTCAACCCACTTGTTCCCAGTACGCTTTAGAATCTGTCGAGCGTTTTGGCGCTTGGCGCGGTAGTTGGTTAGCGGTTCGTCGGATACTACGCTGTCATCCATTCCACCCAGGAGGTTATGATCCAGTACCTCTAAGGGAGGAGGGAGGAGAGAGGAGGGAGGGGGCAGAGAAGGCAGAGGAGGCAGAGGAGGCAGGAAGTTAAAAGCGTAAAATTTCTCTATCGTAATTGTCAGGTAACGGTTCTGTTTCCCAAACGATTCCTTCTTCAGGTGCAAGTCCAACATCTATATAAAGCCTTTCTTGTGCTGTGAGGGCTATATCTTCATTACCGTCAAAGGTTTCGAGGTCTTCAGTTAAAAGTCTTAATTTAACTCCACCAGGAATTAAACCACCAATAGTAGAGTTGCGTAGTTCAAAACGCCAAATTGAGTCTTCTATGTTGCCTACAGGAAATACTCGTAATTCGTAGTTTTGACCTGCTATTTGCAATTGACGAGAGAGAATTATTTTAGTAGATGTTAATTCTTCTCCTCTGCCTCCTGCAAAACTAGGTTGTAATTCAATTTGTCCCCAGCCTATTTGTTGGGCAAGATCTGAAACTCCACTACGCAGCCAATCAATTATAGATTTTTGTGGCAATCCTAAGCGTTTTTCGTATAAATTTTGTCTGGTTCCACCATGTTCTAGTAATGCGCCCCAAAGTTCAAAAGGTACTGCTAATCTAGGTAAGGTAATAGCGGGATTACCTAAACGCTGGATTAAGTTTTGAGCTTGAGTTAAGGGTAAGGTAGCCAGAGATGGGATTGGAACACGGGTTGTTTCTTCTATTCCTAGTTGACGTGCTACCCAGAGGACGTTTAGATCGAGAGTAAGGTTTTCTGAGGATAAATGATAGGTGCGATCGCTACTATCATACGTTCCCCTTGTTTTTAGTTGTTCATGTGTCGCATATCCCCAAACTACTACTCCTTTTTCATCAGAATTAACTTGCACCGCTAAATAATAATCAGCCGTCCAACTAGGAATATCAACCCATTCTTGAGGTACACGCAATTCACTAGAATCTATAGATTCGCTCGGAATTAATACAAATCTCGTATTATCTGCAACAATAGCTGTACCGTTGACAACTTCCCAAAAACTCGGCAAAGCTGCACTTGCAGGCGAAATATTAGCTTTAGCTAAATATTCTTCACGCAACCAAGGAAGTATCGCTTTTAAGGCAATTTGATTTAAGTAAGCATTCCAGCGACTAAAAGCACTCGAAAAAGCTTGGCTTTGCTGCCATACTTGATCTTGCTCTAACTCCGAAAACTCTAGCCGAACATTAGTAGAATCAAAAACAACTGTATCTAAAATCATAATACTTCTTCCTTTGCGATCCTTCGCGCTTACCTTTGCGATCCTTTGCGTTAAAAAATAAAATAGTTATCTTAAACGATTAACTTATCTCCCGTCCCACATAGTGCAACTTCAACCATACTTCTATAGTTGTGCTGATATCTTTTAATACGTCTGAATTCATGGAAATATGCAATTCCTCCTTACTCCAGCGTCCTAGCGCCAGTAGTAATGATTCTTTAGTTTTAGTGAGCCGACGAGAAACAGTATATTGTTTGATCTCTAATTGCTTGGCTATCTGCTGTTGAGTTAATTCTTGAGCATAATATAATTGCAGAATTGTTTTTGCTTCCTGATCTAGATCTGCTAATGCTGTACTTAAAACGGTATTAATTTGAGCAAGTTGCTCTGCTCGACTTTGTGCTTCTTCTTGGGCGATTATTTCTGTCAGTAATGATGGTGTGGCAGTTTCGGGGAGTGAATCCAGAAATTCTTCAGCGTTTTCTCCTGATTTGGGAGCATTTAAGGAAATTTGAGTTGGGTACAAGTAAGCACGAGCAGCTTTAGCGCAAGCAAGTAACCATTTTTCTAAAGTTTCCGCGTTAGATTCTTTTACACCTGGTTGTTGAAGGCGTTGTTGGTTATAGAGATTTGCGATCGCATTCCAAGTTTCTTGATCCGGTGCAGGTAGTTTGCGCGTCGCTGTTGCTTGCGTTGGGACGTATACAGTTTTAAAACTATTCCAAGCTAAAACATAACTAGCTATCTTTTCTTGAGATAGTCCTGCTTGTTGTAAAGATTCTACTAACCTTTTTTGGCTGAGTTTGCGTAATAAAGCATAGTCTGTGCAGATATCTATTTCTTGGCGCTGACGGAGGATGTTGTGGAGGGTACTGCTAAAAATCGCCGCCGCGTAGTTTTTTAAAGGAAAACCTTGTGATGGGTTAAAACCTTTGAGGACAGTATCGAGATTGGCGATCGCAACTTGAAAACAATCTGATAGGGTGTACTGGGTACTAGCGAAAGCCGAAGCGATTTTTTGAGATGTCCAGTAGCAGGGTTCTTGTAAGTAAGCTGTAAGATGAGCTTTAGCTAAATGTGAAGTCTGAGAATGCCAGAGGTTGTACCAGTAAAGCGCCCAAAAGTTTTCTGATGGTGTCGCGTCTGATGCCTGATTTAAGCAAGTTTCCATACTACGACGCAGTTTAGCGTCGGTTAACCAAGCATGAAAGCGATCGCTTTCAAATTGGACAAACTTGGAAAACAATTCAATAATGCTCTGACGAGGGCGCATAAAATAGTTACCAGTGAGCAGGAGTCAATAATCAGGCTGGAGTGTGCTTACTCCAAGACTTTACTACACCTAGCTAGAAATATTTTCAGGAATTTTTGAGCAGCACTGCATAAAAAAAACAAAGCCAACCTATTGAGTTAGTGAAGGGGTTAAAACCTCAAACATAATTCACAAAACGAGGCTTACTAATATGTCTATTCGCAACGCCAACCAACTCAAAGTTCTGCTCGGTATTATTACTTTAACCAGTGTTGCAGCTTTAACACCAACTGCTTATGCTCAAGTTCCAGCTAGGGCTAATGATAACATTTTGAATCGAGCTAATTTGAATACTAACACAATAAAACTAGACCAACAAAATTTAAAACTATCTCCTTCTGTAGAACAAATTCCAGGCTTATCAAAAAAAGCTGATTCAGATGGAAACGGTATTTGTAACGGGAGTTGTAGACCTAAAGCTGGGCGAGGGGCTGAACTATTAACTAATCCTGCACTTGAGAGTAATACTAAGTTAATTCAGTCAATTCGTGGAATTAATAGATAAAGCACAAGTTTATTAGACCTCTTGCATAAATCTTGTTTTTTTACGCAGAGAGCGCATTAGCCGTTAGCGTGTTCATGCCCGTAGGGCTTTAGCTGCACGTTAGCGCTAGGGTAGAAGAACGCCAAGGTAATAACTGGTTTTACACGAGGTCTATTTTTTCTCTAATTGTACTCATCCCTTTTCTCTCCTCACCCCTAAATTAAAACTATGGATATCAAACTTTCTTATTACCACGTTGCAACAGAACCGTTTTTTGATGAACTAGAAAAGCGTATCAAACGAGTAATCTTTGCAACCCGCACAGCTAATGTACGCATTATTGATGAATTTAGCTGGAATCTTTTAGAATCTGGACAATTTGAACAACTACCTGAAGATTTTTTAATTGATCTGGCTAATATCCAACTTATCGTTTCATCTGATGAAGATGAATTAAAAAGTATTCTAGCTCAAAATGATACCGTAGCTAAAAATGATACTGATTTATATTTAGTTGTTCAACCTACAGCTTATTGTCAGCTTGGTTGTCATTATTGCGGTCAAGAGCATAAGAGCAAGATGATGAGTGAGACTGATCAACAACGTTTTCTAGAACGTACTCGCAGTAAGTTAGAAAGTGGTAAGTTTAGTAGTCTTTCTATTGCTTGGTTTGGTGCAGAACCTTTAGTTGGATTACCAGTAATTAAAAGTCTGAGTCCTCAACTTCAAGCGTTAGCTGCAAGTTTTGATTGTAGCTATGATGCTAAAATTGTAACTAATGGGTTAGCACTTACAGAACACGTCGCTACTGAATTGATTAAGGATTTTGGCGTTAGTTTCATTGAAGTAACTTTAGATGGTGTGGCAGAATATCATAATGCTAGAAGAATGCAAAAAAGTGGGCTGCCAACCTTTGATAAGATTTTTACTAATGTTACTAATCTAGCACGTCGTGAAGACTTGCAGGTGCAATTAAATATTCGTTGTAATGTTGATTATCAAAATTATGAATCTGTTTCTTTGTTGCTGGAACAATTAGCCGCAGAGGGAATACAAGATAAAATTGGTTTTTATGTTGCGCCAATTCATTCTTGGGGAAATGATGCTCATACTCGTTCCCTTTCTAAAGAAGAGTTTGGCGAATGGGAAATTGCTTGGTTTGGGGAAATGGTGGAATTAGGTTTTCGTCCTATACTGATTCCTGATCGAACACCGATAGTTTGTATGGCGCTGATGCCCAATTCTGAGTTGGTTGATGCTTATGGAAATATCTTTAATTGTAGCGAGGTGTCTTATGTACCGACTTATGGCACACCGAATGAGTATGCTATAGATCATCTTAGTGGGAAAGAGATGCCAGGAAAGCGCGATCGCTTAGGTAATTTTAACCAACAAGTACGTCAAGGTGAGTTTCCCTGTTCTACTTGTCCGATGCTTCCAGTTTGTGGTGGTGGTTGTCCTAAGAGTTGGTTAGAAGGTATCGCACCTTGTCCTAGTGCTAAATATAATATAGAGGATCGTTTACTTCTCAGTTATGCGCTGTCAAGAATTGAACAAACCAAAGAGACGCAGAGAGCAGAAGAAGAGAATTTAAGCGTAGCTTACTAATAGAATATATTTATCTGCGTTTATCTGTTTGAATCTGCATTCTTTTATCGCAACTATTTCGGTAAGAAAATCAAATTTTAGAAAGTTTAACCACAGATGCACACAAATAAACACAGATGATTAAGATGGAGTTATCAACTTGTGCCAAAACTAATATTCAGACTCCTCCCTCCTCCCTCCTCCCTCCTCCCTCCTCCCTTAAAAAATGTCTCCCGTTAGTATTGCTACCAGTCGCTCAACTCAAGCCTTAGAAACAGGGCAACCTAAACTTTGGCTGTTAATGGTGGGAGTCAACAAATATCAGGATCAAACTTTACATTCTCTACGATACTCTTCTGTAGACTGTCAAGGATTAGCAGAAGCTTTATTAGAGGCAACGCAGGGGTTTGCTCAGAAAGAAATCAAAATTTATCATGATTTTGCCCCCGAACTTCCTTATTTAAAAACTGTACGCGCCAGTCTTAAACAAATCTCTACGGCTGCTAAATCACAAGATACAATTTTATGCTATTTTTCTGGACATGGAATGCTAGAGCCAAATACTCAGCAAGCATATCTTTGTTTAGCAGATACTCAAAAAGATAATTTATTTAATACAGGTTTAGCATTACAAGAATTATTAGAATTATTAGGTAATTGTGCAGCACATCAGCAGTTAGTTTGGTTAGATGCTTGTCATAGTGGTGGCATGACGCTAAGAGGAATAACCCAAACAGCAAAAGCAGAACCGCTACTTAATCCTGCATCTCAATTAGTCGAAGTATTGCAGCAACGCGCTAATAAAACTCAAGGATTTTATGCTTTGCTTTCTTGTGACCAGGGGCAACAATCTTGGGAGTTTCCCGAATTAGGACATGGGGTATTTACTTATTATTTAATGCGCGGATTACGGGGTGAAGCCGCAGATGCACAAGGCAGAATTGATGTTGACAGCTTATACCGTTATGTTTATCATCAAACGCTGCAATATATTGATAAAACTAATCAACAATTACGTTTAATTAATCAACAAAAAAGGCATAAAGGCGAAACTCAGTTAAATCCCGAATATCCTCTGCAATCACCTAAACGAATAGTTGAAGGAATTGGGGAATTAATTTTAGGTTCAACACCAACTTATGGTAAATCACGGCTGCAAAGAACAGCTTTAGTAGTAGAAGGATTAACTAGCAGTAAGATTACACTTGAATTTAGTAAAGTTTTACGTGGAATTGGTGGTTTTGCACTAGAGTATTTACCTCGACCTGGAAAAACAACGGTACAAGATGTACGCGAAGCTATTCAAAAATGTTTGCGTGTAGCAGGTAAAGATGCAGGTGAATTACTAAATATCAAACAGCAATATAACACTGAAGAACCAACAACAGCATTATTATATCTGCGTGGACACCTGGCGGAAACAGAAGCAGATGAAGCCGTGCTTTTACTAGGAGAAGATATTATAATTAGTCGCTCTTGGTTAAGACAACAGTTGCGTCGTTCTCAAGTTATTCAACAAATTATTATTTTAGATTGTATAGATATAGAACAAACATCATCATTAAAAGAGTGGGTGGAAGATTTACAACTTGATGCGGAAAGAGGACAATGTATTATTGCAGCTTCTCCATCTGATAATAATTCTGAAAAATTTGCCCAAGCCTTACTTGATACTATAGTAGCGCCACAATCATCTGGTTTATCAATTGCTTGTTGGATTACGCAATTACAAGTTTTTCTAGCAGATGCTTTTCCTCTCCACATTTGGTTATCTGGCGCACAAGGTGTAATTGAAGTTTTACCTGGAAAAACTGCCTTTCAAAATAGCGACAAAGAAGGGCTTGATTTAGGAATTTGCCCATATAAAGGATTAAGAGCGTTTGGTGAAGAAGATGCTCAATATTTCTATGGAAGAGAAAATTTAACTCAGCAATTAATTAATCAAGTTGCTCACAAGTCTTTTTTAGCAGTTGTGGGTGCTTCTGGTAGTGGTAAATCTTCTGTTGTCCAAGCTGGCTTAATTGCCAAATTACGGCAAGGTAAACAATTCCCTGGAAGTGATAAGTGGTTTATTCGCAAAGTTACGCCAGGGATACGTCCTCTAGAAGCTTTATCAAGGCGTTTGGTAGAGGGTGGTATTGATAAGGAAAAAGCTAGCCTTCAAGCGTTACAAATAGAGGGGATGCTATATCAGGGGGTGGAGGGATTTGTTTATTGGATACGCAGCCGACCCGAATCTATGGTTGTGTTAGTAATAGACCAGTTTGAAGAATTGTTTACGCTTGCGCCAAGTGAGGATAGACAAAGGTTTTTAGAACTTATTTTAGGTGCGGTGGAGTATGCAGCAGATAAGTTTAAATTAATTATTACTTTGCGGACAGATTTTATTGCTGCTTGTTTGGAAGTACCCAAGTTAGCAATGCGTTTGCAACAGTCGAATGTGTTAGTTCCACCTAAGCTTACTGCTGATGATTATCGCCGTGTAATTGTTAATCCGGCGGAGCAAGTGGGTTTGAAGGTTGCTAATGATTTGGTTGAGGTTTTATTGCAAGAGTTAAATCATTCAGCAGGTGATTTGCCTTTATTGGAATTTGTTTTAGAACAGTTGTGGGAATATCGTTCTCAAGGTGAGTTAACTTTACAAGCTTATCAAGAGCAGGTTGGCGGAATTAAAGGCGCGTTGGAACAAAAGGCGCAAGCGGTTTATGAAAGTTTAGATGCTCAAGCAAAAGAGTGTGCTAGGTGGATTTTTTTATCGCTGACGCAGTTAGGAGAGGGGACGGAAGATACTCGGCGGCGGGTGTTTAAGTCGGATTTGGTGGTGAAGAAGTATCAAGCTGCTTTGGTTGATAGAACTTTGCAAGCGTTAATAGCAGCTAAGTTGGTTGTGGTTAGTTTGGAGGATGAGAGTAGAACCCCTCCCCCAACCCATCCCCGCCCGCGAGGAGGGGAGCAAGAGGATTTAAGCTCGATGAAATCCCCCTCCCCCGGATTTCCACAGGGGGGAAATGAGCTTTTGGAGGAGGTGAGGGAAGAGTCAGTGGAATTATCACTAGAAGTGATGAAACAACAGGTAACGGTGGAGGTGGCGCATGAGATATTAATTCGCCATTGGTCTACGTTGCGGTGGTGGTTGGAGGAAAATCGGGCAAGATTGCGATCGCAACGTCAAATTGCCCAAGCCGCTTTACAATGGAAACACAGTGGCAAGCAGTCTGATTTTTTATTGCAAGGTGTACGCCTCGCAGAAGCAGAAGATATCTATATTAAGTACACCGATGAATTATCAGCAGATGTACAAGAATTTATTGCTGCTTGTTTAGAACAACGACAACAAAAACAATTTGAACAAAAAAAGAGACTTAGACAAGCACAAAAAGCTGTAGTCGCAATCAGTGTTTTAGCAATAGCTGCTTCTGGTTTCGGAGGTTTAGCTTATTGGCATTCACAAACAGCACAGTTACGCGAAATTGATGCTTTAAATTCTTCATCGCAAGCTAATTTATTATTAAATAATCAGTTAGAAGCCTTAATTGCTAGTGTAAAAGCAGCAAAACGATTAAATAAGACTATTGCGATACCAGCGAACTTAAAAACTGAAACTGTTAGTACACTACAACAAGTTGTTACTACAATTCAAGAACGCGATCGCTTAAACGGTCATACTGATAGTGTAATTAGTGTAAATTATAGCCCAGATAATCAACTTATCGCTTCTGCGAGTCTTGATAAGACAGTAAAACTCTGGAGTAATCACGGTTTATTACTCACAACTTTACGTGGACATAGCGAAGCTGTCTATAGTGTTAGCTTTTCGCCTGATAACAAGATTTTAGCTTCTGCTGGTGTTGATAAAACTATTAAATTATGGAACGTTAGCGACCGTCGTTTACTTAAAACTATTTCAGGACATAACCAAACAGTTAATAGCGTAAATTTTAGTCCTGATGGTAAAATCATAGCCTCTAGTAGTGCCGATCAAACTATTAAATTATGGCAAGTTAGCGACGGTCGCTTGCTCAAAACTTTATCAGGTCATAACGCTGGCGTAATTAGTATTAATTTTAGCCCTGATGGTAATACTATAGCCTCTGCCAGTGAGGATAAAATTATTAAATTATGGCAAGTTAGCGACGCTAAACTACTCAAAATTTTAACAGGTCATACTAACTGGGTTAATAGTGTAACATTTAACCCAGACGGTAAATTGATTGCTTCTGCTGGTGCTGATAAAACTATCAAACTTTGGAATAGTAGCGACGGCAAATTAATCAGAACAATTTCAGGACATAACGATTCTGTGTGGGGTGTGCGTTTTAGCCCTGATAGTAAAAATATGATTTCTGCTAGTAGAGATAATACTATTAAACTTTGGAATCTTAACGGGATAGAAGTAGAAACATTTAAAGGGCATAAAAAAGGAGTTTATAGCGTTAGTTTTAGCCCTGACGGTAAAAATATTGCTTCTGCTAGTTTGGATAACACTATTAAAATTTGGCAGCGCCGAGAAAGTTCTTTACTAGAAATCTTAACAAGTGGTAGCGGAGTTTATGGCGCTAGTTTTAGCCCTCAAGGGGATATTGTTGCTTCAGCTACGGCGGAAGGAGCAATTTTACTTTGGCGACGTAGTGATGGCAAGTTCTTAAAAACCCTAACTGGGCATAATAAAGCTATTTATAGTGTTAGCTTTAATCCTCAAGGAAATCTGTTAGCATCGGCTAGTGAAGATAAAACTGTTAAAGTTTGGAATATTAATCATCAAACTTTACTTTATACGCTCAAAGGACATAGTGATGAAGTTAATAGCGCAAGTTTTAGTTTTGACGGTAAGATGATTGCTACCGCAAGTCGCGATCGCACTGTTAAACTTTGGGATAGTAATAATGGTAAATTAATTCATACGCTGAAGGGACATAGCGATGAGGTATACAAAGTTAGTTTTAGTCCCGATAGTGAAACTATAGTTACTGCTAGTGCTGATAAAACTATTAAAGTTTGGAATAGTCGCACCGGAAACTTAATTAAAAGTATCCCAGCACACAAAGATTGGATCTATAGTGTAAACTTCAGTCCTGACGGTAAATTTATTGCCTCAACCAGTGCAGATAAAACTATCAAACTTTGGAGAAGTAGCGACTACTATTTACTGCACACTTTTAAAGGGCATCAGGCAGAAGTATATAGTAGTAGCTTTGCTCCCGATAGTCAGACATTTACTTCCGCGAGTGAAGATAAAACCATAAAAATCTGGCAAATTGACGGAACCTTACTCAAAACTATACCAGCACATAGCGCGGCAGTTATGAGTGTTAATTTTAGTTTAGATGGAAAAAGTATTATTTCAGGCAGTTTAGATAATACTGCCAAAATTTGGAGTTTTGACCGTCAACAATTACAAGCTTCCGATCAAAAGTATTTAATGCAACGAGCTTGTAATTGGTTGCATGATTATCTCAAGACTAACTCTCAAGTTAGCCGAGACGAGCGCAAACTTTGTTCTAGTTAACGGTTATTGGTCATCGGTTAATTAACCAAAATCAGCAAATTTCTCCTCTCCCCTCTCTTCTCACTCCTCCCTATTTCTCTAATACTGAAGTTGCTGCTGAGGAACAACTTGCAAATTTAGATCATGGCTGCCAGGGCCTTTTGGTTTTGGTCGTACCCGTGTCTCCCCAGGTAAGTTTAATAACTGTTGGGTAGTTTGTTGCAAACCTGGATCAGTACCACCAGGGACAGGGGGCCTGGGTCGTTCTATGAGATTGGCTGGATTGCCTAATACCTGTTGATTAGGAGTTTGTTGCACACCCACCTCGAAACCTTTAGGGCCTTTGGGTTTCGGTCGTTCCCGTGTATCCGTAGAAGGAAACAATGGTTGCTGATTGCCATTTATTCGTATGTTATCAATTGTGGCTTGATTTGATATTGGTGGTTTTCGAGTGTCATTCGCCAAGCTAGAATTAGCACTGGCGATTACCATCGGTAATGCGATCGCTATTCTTAAAACTTGCTTGTTCATGGTTATTTCTGATCCTGTTAAACTTACTTGAAAATAGATGTGATTTTTAGAAAATATGCAAACTTAGTGAACTAACTGAGTTTTCTATTGCGGTTTCAGCCTTGATGATGTATAGAGATACATCTAACTATCTTGATACTCCCGATAAAAAACTACTTTTTTGTCTATATGTTACAAAAGTTTATATTTTTCGATTAATTTCAACCGAGGCGGATTTTTATATTAGATTTGTTGGCTTTTATTGGTTTCAATCCCTAAAAGGGATTTAGGTGCATTTAAACGCGAATAATTATGCAACTATCACTATTCACTCAACCGTTTCAATCCCTAAAAGGGATTTAGGTGCATTTAAACTCGATTAGCGATCGCATGGAAACTGCACCAGAACCGTTTCAATCCCTAAAAGGGATTTAGGTGCATTTAAACGCCTGAGATACATTTTCATCTATAACTAAATCATTTGTTTCAATCCCTAAAAGGGATTTAGGTGCATTTAAACTTCCCCTAGAAAAATGTAAAGGCGATCGCAATAAACGTTTCAATCCCTAAAAGGGATTTAGGTGCATTTAAACCTATAGCCATAATTTAATTGCTTAAGAAATACTACATCAGGTTTCAATCCCTAAAAGGGATTTAGGTGCATTTAAACTGCTTTGATTGTGCATGATATTAATAAAGCTTCAGTTTCAATCCCTAAAAGGGATTTAGGTGCATTTAAACTGATCCAGGAGCATGGTATGGCGTTTAAATGTTACGTTTCAATCCCTAAAAGGGATTTAGGTGCATTTAAACGCTATTGCACAGTTTGAAAGAGAGTTAATAAGGGGTTTCAATCCCTAAAAGGGATTTAGGTGCATTTAAACATTAGTAGTACCACCAGCTAATGCCTTTGTATGTGTTTCAATCCCTAAAAGGGATTTAGGTGCATTTAAACTATTTAAAACTTCACTTGTATGAAAGTCTAATGAGTTTCAATCCCTAAAAGGGATTTAGGTGCATTTAAACTTATACGATTTAACTGAGGAGGATTTACTATCCCTCGTTTCAATCCCTAAAAGGGATTTAGGTGCATTTAAACACGGCAACCTTCTAGCGTCAAAGTAAAAGGTAAAAGTTTCAATCCCTAAAAGGGATTTAGGTGCATTTAAACGGAATTTAAACGCTCACATCCAGAAGATGCTGTTTCAATCCCTAAAAGGGATTTAGGTGCATTTAAACGTTTTCAAAGCTTTGTATCAACGCCGATCACAATTCGTTTCAATCCCTAAAAGGGATTTAGGTGCATTTAAACTACAAGCCACGGTGAATGGTTAGAGGATTCTCGTAGTTTCAATCCCTAAAAGGGATTTAGGTGCATTTAAACCATAGTTCCTTAGCTGCTACCAGTAAGTTTTGATGTTTCAATCCCTAAAAGGGATTTAGGTGCATTTAAACTCCCTCTGAGTATGCTGTCTCGTCGGGGAGGTCTGGTTTCAATCCCTAAAAGGGATTTAGGTGCATTTAAACTGAAGCAATTAATCGAGTGGATTTTATCAATAGAGAGTTTCAATCCCTAAAAGGGATTTAGGTGCATTTAAACAACTAGAAGAATTAGGGATAGAGTTTAGACACTTAGTTTCAATCCCTAAAAGGGATTTAGGTGCATTTAAACGACCGGAGTTTTTTGATTAATCAAACTGGCGAGTTTCAATCCCTAAAAGGGATTTAGGTGCATTTAAACTCATCTTGCCATCCTTGGCTTTATACTCTTCCATGTTTCAATCCCTAAAAGGGATTTAGGTGCATTTAAACTCATTACGCCAGATGGGGGAGCGTATTGAAGAAATTGTTTCAATCCCTAAAAGGGATTTAGGTGCATTTAAACTATTTGCCACTGCTTAAAAGTTCATTATTACTATCTGTTTCAATCCCTAAAAGGGATTTAGGTGCATTTAAACCATAGCCACCTTGGTTATGACACAACAAGAATTCAAGTTTCAATCCCTAAAAGGGATTTAGGTGCATTTAAACTAAAAAATTAACTTTTAAGTAAATAGTTAATTTTTTGTTTCAATCCCTAAAAGGGATTTAGGTGCATTTAAACATGGAAGATCAAGAACTATCAATAAAAAAGCAGCGTTTCAATCCCTAAAAGGGATTTAGGTGCATTTAAACGGACAGCCTCTAGCATTATCATCATTATCTGGCTGTTTCAATCCCTAAAAGGGATTTAGGTGCATTTAAACTGGCTGATCCTGCTTGCGCGTCTGTCGTAATTTCTGGTTTCAATCCCTAAAAGGGATTTAGGTGCATTTAAACGGTGTGATTGGATGGCTGGCTTCTCTTGGGCTAGAGATGTTTCAATCCCTAAAAGGGATTTAGGTGCATTTAAACCTGCTATTACTGCTATTGGTGGGAACTGTTTTTTGTTTCAATCCCTAAAAGGGATTTAGGTGCATTTAAACTGCCGGAGCATGAAAGCGTTGCTGTATTTAGTTTTCGAGGTGCTGTTGCGCGGATTAATACTGAACATAGCATTTGGGCTAGATAGTACCGCATTTCAATTTCAACTATAAAGTAAAAATCTAGATAAATCAAGCATTATAGAGTTTGCGCGAATCACTATCAAAGCTATAATACCCCAAACCCTGATTCAGCAAGGAGTTTAGCCTAAAATCATGCTTAACTAAAAAAAACACCTACCTATTCGCGCAATTAACTGACTCATACCAATGAAACCTTATCAACAGATTTCTATTTTAGAGTGCGGGGAACAACTGCTGCCGATTCCGTTGGAATTTGCCATTGCATCTCCCCATCCATATATCAAACTAGGTGCTACTTATGGAGAGCGATCGCCTTATTATCTCCGTAAAGGTGTACTCGAACAATTAACCCAAGCGCAAACAAATCTCCAACAACAGTATCCTGGTTGGCGTATCCAAATTTTTGATGCTTATCGCCCTGTAGAAGTCCAACAATTTATGGTGGACTACACATTTAACGAACTTGTTCAAGCTCAAAATTTAACATCTAACTTATCAGAAGCCCAAAAACAAGCTGTGTGGCAACAAGTTGAGCAATTTTGGGCGCTTCCTAGCTTAGATCCCGCCACGCCACCACCTCACAGTACAGGCGCGGCTGTCGATGTGACATTAGTTGATAGCGAGGGAGAAATTATTGATATGGGAGGAGAAATTGATGAAATTTCAGAGCGATCGCATCCCAACTATTATAAAGATGCTACTTCCCCAACAGAACAGCAATATCATACCCACCGCCAACTATTACAAAAAATCATGTTTGCTGCTGGTTTTCAGCGTCATCCTAATGAGTGGTGGCATTTTTCTCTAGGCGATCAAATGTGGGCATGGTTATCTAACCAAGAAAATCCCACTGATTTAGTTGTTGCCCGTTATGGTCGAATAATTTAATCAAAAAGAATTTAGGAGTCAGGAGCCAGAATTTAGCTATGATTCTGTACTCTAGGTTAAGGACAGTTAAAATTACTGATCTATATGACGTGGACTGGTGGATAACCTAGACAATTTGTAGAATGCAATATTGTCAAATCCTCCGCCACCCATCAAAAACTACTAATGGCTGCACTCATGCAAGTATACGTTCTGTTATTTAACGCCCGAACTGAAAATGAAGGCATTCATACAATACAACTTGGCGGTCGTAATACTGTACTGATGTTTGAGTCAGAAGACGATGCCACCCGCTTTGCCCTGCAATTGGAAGCCCAAGACTTTCCTGATGCAGCAGTCGAAGCCATAGATAGAGAAGAAATTGAAGAATTTTGCCGTGACGCTGATTATGACTGTGAGCTAATAGAAGAAGGAATGTTAGCATTACCCCCAGAAAATAGCGTCGATGAAACAGACTGGCAAGTTGAAGGTTCTAAACCAGAAGTTTCTGACCTCGACCGTATTCGTCGTCAGTTAGAAGGATTATTGTGAGTAACACTAAAAATAATAATAACCAGCCGCTCAAAGAACGAGGTCACTTACTGACTGAACAGGTTAACCCCAATAGTCAGAATCTCGATCAGATGAATTCTCTAGAGTTGGTGGATCTGTTTAACACAGAAGATCAGCAAACTCTAGCTGCGATCGCGCAATCTCGTACCCAGCTTGCCGAAACAATTGACCGCACGGCTCAAGCCTTAAGTCGTGGCGGACGCTTATTCTACGTTGGTGCTGGCACAAGTGGACGCTTGGCAGTCTTAGATGCCGCCGAGTGTCCCCCCACCTTTTGTACACCGCCAGAACTTGTACAGGGCATCATTGCTGGCGGTGCGGGTGCATTAGTGCGGAGTTCAGAAAATTTAGAAGATCGATTTGAAGACGGTGCAGAAGCGATCGCACATCGTCACATCACAGACCTAGATGTTGTCATCGGCATCACTGCTGGCGGTACTACCCCCTATGTGCATGGAGCGGTTCAAGCAGCACGGCAACGCGGAGCCACCACCGCCTTAATTGCCTGTGTCCCTGCTGAACAAGTAAGCATCGAAGCTGACATCGACATTCGGCTGCTAGTTGGACCAGAAATACTAGCTGGTTCTACCCGACTCAAAGCCGGAACCGCTACAAAAATGGCTTTAAACATCATTTCTACTGGAGTGATGGTAAAGTTAGGTAAAGTCTACGGCAATCGCATGGTCGATGTGGCTGTCACTAATACCAAGTTACATGACCGCGCCCTGCGAATGCTGCAAGACCTGACAGATCTCAATCGTGAAGATGCTGGTTACTTACTAGAACGCAGTGGCAGAAAAGTTAAGTTAGCTTTGTTAATGCACTGGACAGGGGTAGATCAAGAAGCAGGAGAGCATCTGCTGGCTGAACATCATGGCAATTTAAGACTAGCTGTAGAAAAAGTGCAGGATGAGAAGTGAGAGTCAACAGACATCTCCTCTCATGGAAATTTAGAGACGTTGGATACAACGTCTCTAAAGGTGCGGGACTTAGAACCTTGAATTAATATTTGATAAATGTTTATGACATCAGAAAATACAGCAACAATTATAATTTTTCTTATAGCTTCAGGAATACTTGGTTTAGGCTTTTATCGTGCCAAGCCTTATGGAAAGGTGGGAATTTTAGCTTGGTTGCAGTCATTAATCTTGATGCTGCCTTGGCTATTTTTGTTTGGTTCGTTTGCCCTGGGTATTTACCTGAACCTTGTGAGTGTGGTGTTTTTGTTAGTAGGTTCGAGTGGGTTATACATTTTTATAGGTAATAGACTGCGTGCTGCTGGTCAGGATGTTGCTTTACGGGAGAAAATAGCTGAAAGATTGAAGGCTAACCAAGAAGTAAGCACACCAGAAAATATATCCCCAGAAGACATCACATCTACTCAAGGCGCAGCATCTGCCGAAGGTATTCAGGAGGTTAAAGCAGTGCTTCCGATTCCAGATGCAGATTTAAAAAGTATTCAAGGCATTTTTGGGATTGATACCTTTTTTGCCACAGAAACGATCGCATATCAAGAAGGAGCGATTTTCAAAGGGAATCTGCGGGGAGAACCAGCAGCGACACATGAGCGGTTGTCTGCTAGTTTACAGGAAAGAATGGGCGATCGCTACCGACTATTTTTAGTAGAAAGTCCTGAAGGTAAACCTGTTGTAGTCGTATTACCCAGCACCAACGATCCACAACCCAGCACAATTCCTCAGAAAATTCTCGCAGTTGTCCTATTTTTGGCAACAATTGCCAGTAGCTTAGAAACGGCTGGACTTTTCCTCGGCTTCGATTTATCTAGTAATGTAGAACGAATCAAAGAAACTCTACCTATCACTATCGGCATCTGGGTAGTTTTAGCATCCCATGAAATAGCACATAGAGTCATCGCCAAGCGTCACAATATCCGCCTCAGTTTACCTTTCTTTCTTCCTAGCTGGCAAATCGCCTCATTTGGCGCAATTACCCGCTTTGAGTCTTTAATTCCTAATCGCAGTGTTTTGTTTGATATAGCCTGTTCTGGTCCCGCTATTGGCGGTATTATATCTTTCTTGATGCTGATTATAGGATTACTGCTTTCTCACCCTGGTAGTTTATTTCAATTACCCGCGCAATTTTTTCAAGGCTCAATTTTAGTCGGGACACTGGCAAAAGTAATCTTGGGTTCTGCCCTCCAAAATACCATTGTTGATATCCACCCACTAGCAATAATTGGTTGGTTGGGTTTAGTAGTTACAGCATTGAACTTAATGCCAGCAGGACAGTTAGATGGTGGCAGAATTGTACAAGCTATCTATGGGCGTAAAACTGCTCAACGGGCAACAATAGCAACATTAATTATCCTGGGTATTGTTTCTATAGTGAATCCAGGTAATCCGATCATTTTTTACTGGGTAATTGCGATTTTGTTCTTACAGCGAGGTTTGGAAAGACCGAGTTTAAATGAAATTACAGAACCGGATGATGCTAGAGCCGCTTTAGGTTTACTTGCTTTGTTTTTGATGATAGCAACTCTAATTCCTTTGGCTCCTGGTTTGGCAGGACGTTTAGGTATTGGAGGATAGTTTTCATCACAACCCCACCCCGAAGCGGCGGGAGGGGAGAAAGTTTTATGTTTAATTATGTTGACATAATTAGCAAAGTTTGTTATATGAATTGGGTTTTGATGTTGAGATTTTTTTTAATTAATTTAAAGTTTAAAGCTAGTGCGATCGCAGAACTTCGCTCCACAACACTTTTTTATCGCCCTTAGCAATATTGCTAATAATTAATTTGATTAAAAACAATTGGTAAAATCCGTGCAATTAAGTATTCGGTTCCCTCGCATACTTCTAAATTTAACTTGTTAGCCTAGAGAAGCGATCAATTGCAGGCTCAAACTCTACTCGATCAGGTTGCAGTCAGGTTTTGAATTTCCGCGTCAAAGCTGCACTTTTAGTAGTGTAAGCATTAATAATTTGAGCTTAATTAAAACTAAATTTTAGCAACAAAACTTTCTTTACTGTTTTTTATCATGGTTGTAATCACAAAATCTCTTCAAAATTCTCATCCGATTACAGAACTTAATGTATTTGGGGATAGTCTTTCAGATGTCGGTACGGTGTTTCGATTAAGTGGAGGAATGTACCCGCCAAATCCGCCTTATTTTCAAGGACGTTACTCTAATGGTCTAGTTTGGGTAGAATATCTTGCCGAAAGCCTTAATCTGTCATCAAACCAAAGCAAGAATTTTGCTTATGGAGGAGCAACTACTGGAAAGGTTAACCCAGGTGCAGCGCAGATAAATTACAACAGTTTAGTACCTGATTTGTTAACTCAGGTAAAGTCTTTTACACAGGCAAATCAACAGGCAAATCTTAATGCACTATATGTTATTTGGGCGGGAGCGAATGACTATTTGCAAGGAGTAAGCAGTGAAAAAGTTCCCCTAGAAAATTTGACGATCGCGATCGCATCCTTGCATGATTTTGGTGCTAAAAAGATGCTTGTGGGAAATTTGCCAGATTTGGGACACTTACCAGCGACACGAACTAATGGGAATTCTGCATACTTAAGTGGATTAACAAGGGCGCATAATCAAGGCTTAAGGCGATCGCTCAAGCTAATTAGTCAGCAAAGATCTGATCTTCAAATTGCTACTTTAGATGCTAACACGCTTTATCGAGAAGCCATTACAAATCCCGCCGCGTTTGGTTTTAGCAATGTCATCAGTGGATGTATGGCTGCTCAAACCAGCTATAGTAATCCAGACCAGTTTTTATTCTGGGATAGTATTCATCCAACAACTGCGGCTCACCATATTATAGGTAAAACTGCATTGGCAGCGATTCAAGATGCGGGGATAATTAACACAACTTATACACATAAATGATCCCCCTAAATCCCCCTTAAAAAGGGGGACTTTAAATGTTTCCCCCTCATTTAATTTACATTTTGCTGATAGTTGCTTAAAATCTCTTGCCGTTGCTTGATATCATCTTTATACTTACCAAACACTATTCTCAATAGCATTCGACCTAAACACGAAGAAGCCCGCCAAGAAAACACCGCATCAATTAGATCAATATGGCTTTGCTCAAACAATAAATGCCCTATTAAACCCACTAACTGAGTTAGAGGTAAGCAGAAGAGCAACCAAAAGTTGTGAAACTTCCAGCTACAAAATAGCAAGCCGTAAAAAATGAATATTCCAATAACGTGCAGAGCAATATTGATCGGGTGCTGGTGTTTGAGGACAAAAATATCCCAGTAGTCTGTAAAAGGATGCTCTATAATTTGATCGTTGATTTTATTTCTTAACTTCTGGTGAAGAATAGGAGTAATTTTAGGCATAAAATATTTTTAGCTAAAGCCCACAAGACAAAACTGTTCCCAACCTTTCTTGACCTAAGTTTTTACATACTTGACCTTGATTAACAACCTTAATCCCATTAATATAAACCGCTTGCACAATATCATCTGAGCCACGCTTAACCATGCGAGGTTCACCATCAAGGAGTGGATCTGATATTTCCACTGGTGGACTAATTGGCTGATTTAAAGCAGATGGATCTAGTAATACTAAATCAGCTTTAGCACCGACTTTGAGAACTCCTGTATCGAGACGAAACCACTGGGCAGGTTCTCCGGTAATACGGTGAATAGCGGTTTCAGGAGAGAGAAAATTAGTAGCGATCGCTTGTTTTAATAATGACAATGCTCCATCATAGTAGGCAAGGTTACGCACATGGGCTCCAGCATCGGTAAAACCAGGAAATATATCAGGGTGTTGCATTAAAGCCAAACGGGGTTCTAAGCGATCGTTTGCTCCCGTTGCAACCCAGCGCAGATCTGTATCATAATTCTGCAAAGCTTCAATAAAAAAATCTAGTGGTTCTTGTTGCTTTTGGTGAGCAACTTCTGTAAAGCTCAACCCCTCCCAATTCTTTTCAGGACAGTGGACAATTACCATTAAATCTAACTGACGATGAAATGATTTACGCCAGTTACTATTCCATTCTTGACGAAACTGTTGACGAAAATTTTCAGATTGCCATAATTGTTGTCGTTCCTGTCGTGAATCACAGCTATTAAGTTGTGCGCCTGTCGGGAATTCTTCAAATAATGGAGTGACGGAACCATCCGAGTAAATTGTGAAGGGTTCGGTTAAAGTTTGAAAGCGCACATTTCCACCTAGAATGCGGTTCCAGATGAATAGTAGGGGAGAAAATATTCGCCAAAGTCTGCGATCGTGTACTGCATCCAAGGCTGATAATACTGTTAGGCGCAAGGGTTTTCTTCCAATACCTAAACCCATGCGTAGAATGTTTAGAAAGGAAGTAAGTTGCTGTAAATTGGGTGTGACTTGAAAAACTACATCTCGTTGCCGACAAATATCGGCTAACATAGCGTATTCTCTAAAATTGGCGTGTTGTGATGGAATAGTGGAGCCGCGCCATTCTCCACTCATTCTATGCCAAGGAAACATATCAATTGAGATGCCTACAAATCCAGCATCTAGCGCATCTACCGCTATTTGTTCAATAGTTTTGAGTTCGGTTTCTGAGGGTTGATCTGTTAAGCTACGTTCTAATCCCATAACATGGGCGCGTAAGGCGCTATGTCCAAACATCGGTGCAACATTTGCACCAAGGGGTAACTGTTTTAAATGATTGAGATATTCTGCTGGTGTATGCCAAGAAATTGATTTTTGCAACCATTTATTAATCAGTTTATGAGAAAGCGTTTCTACTCTCTGAAATATATCTGCTAACATTTGCGGTTCACCAACAGCAACAGACAAGCTACAGTTGCCAATTACAACGCTGGTGACACCATGACGCACTGATTCACTTAGCCCTGGTGCAATTTCCAACTCCAGATCGTAGTGGGTATGAATATCTATAAATCCTGGTGTAACCCATAGTTGGGAAGCATCTACCACTTGATGGGCATCGACAGATATGGCTTTTCCCAACCCAGGCAGGGCAACGATTTTACCATTTTGAATGCCTATATCCCCACGTACAGGGGCAGAGCCTAAACCATCGAAAATTAAGCCGTTTTGAATCAGCAAATCCAACATGATTGTTTGTTGCTTTTTGGATCTGTTTACGCTGATTATAGGCTGAAGATTTATGGGAATGGCGATCGCTCCAACGCAGTCTTAAGCTCCATTAGAGCGTAAAATATATCATATATGATATAAAATAATTATGAGCGATAACAATAAACAATACGATATTGATACTCAGGAAGAGACTGATGGAGCTAACTAAAAAAGAACGTTTAGAAGCTAAAGACTGGAAAGTTGGAACGGTTTCTGAGTTTCTTGAGTTGACGCAAGAAGAAAGTACTTTAATTGAAATGAAATTATCACTCAGTCGCAGTCTAAAGGAGCGGCGAAAAAGGCTAATGACACAAGCTGATCTTGCTGAAAAAATTCATTCTAGCCAGCCGCGTATTGCTAAAGCTGAAAATGGTGATTCCTCAGTTTCTATTGAATTATTAATCCGTGCAATGCTGGCTACTGGAGCAACACCTCAAGAGATTGGACAAGCGATCGCATCTAGCTATGTTGAGTGATGCGATTCACATTTTTTTAACCACGATGTTCAGTTTTAATCCAATTCAAGCTAGGCTGTTTCACACACATACTTAAGGTAGTTACAATCATCACAGGAATCCAATGCACCATGTAGAGAGAACCCTGAATTGTTGCCCATAGTAAAGACCAATTTCTTTTATTTTGAAATTGAGCAAGCCCGCCAATAAAAGCAACGGTCAGAATTATACTAAGTAGCGTTTGAAGTGGTAACAACACTGGATGATGGCTATAAAAAATTGTCCAGAGTAAATCAGGGATAAGTCCAATTGGCAGCAGAAATTGCAACAGGAAAAATAATAGTAAATCTATTTCTTTAGCCCAACCTAATCTTAAAATTTCGGGAAAGTAATCTAAGTAACGCTGATACCCACCTTCAGCCCAACGGCAGCGTTGATGCCAGAGATTTTTCCAGGTTGTTACTCCTTCTTCCTGAATTGATGGAATTGTTACAAACTCAATTTCTGTGCCTAGTAAATAAAGCCTGAAGCATAAATCTAAATCATCGGTGACAGTATCCTCATTCCAACCGTTGCACTTTTCTAGCAATTCCCGACGAATTAACATACCATTGCCGCGCAGTTCAGACATTCCTCCGGCAGCAATTCTATGGATTTGGAGAACAGCATCACAACTCATTTCCATTTGTTGGCAACGAGTTAAGAAATTAGTGTCAGCATTTGCTATAACTTTTCGCACTTGCACTGCACCAATAGCTTTCTGCTGAAATAAAGGTAATGTTTGCCGCAGGAAATCAGCAGGAAGTTGAGCATCGGCATCGCAAACTAAAATAATCTTTCCTTTTATAGAGGGAAAAATTGCATTAAGCGCCCCTGATTTACCACCTTTTGATTCCCGCCGATGAACTTGTAACCCTGGAAATTTAGTTTGTAATTCTTGCAAAATCTGGGGGGTTGCATCTGTGCTACCGTCATCAACGATCCAGATATCTAGGTGAGTGGTTGGATAGTCTAGGCGGAATAGACTATGAACTAAGTTAGGTAAGACTGCACTTTCATTTTTGGCTGGAACTAAAATCGAGACGGTGAGCAAATCGCTATTACCATCAATAGAGGTAGTATGCGGTTTGGCGATGAGCATCCTAATTGCTTGAACTGTGAGGACTGCGGTTAATACCACCATCAACCACTGCGTCGATTGTCGCCAGTGGAGCAAACTTACAATACCCCAAACCAGTAAAACTACTATAGTTGCCTTTATACGGCGATCGCTTCTGTTTCCTGACATTGTAATTACGCTTACAGGTAATGCTTCCCACTGTATTTCCTATACTCTCCAAGGATAGGTGCTGAGACTATGGATGCAATATTACTATCATGGATGGTTGCAAGTAGGAAGCTACCCACAAGGAGTGCGATCACACTATTAAATTAAACTAGCTAACTGCTGACTGCTATATATTATTGATTTTTCACTTAAAATTGGATTAAGTTTTTATCAAAGCTTTACATCCCGTTACAATTTCACATAAATTTTTATAAACGCTACTTAACCAGATGGACTTCAACCTGCTACAAAATCAAATATTCATCCAACTACTGCTGGGATTTGTTTCTGTCATCTTTGCTGAACTGGTGCGAGATGTATATCACATCGCCGGACATTACTGGAAACCGTTACAGAGTTCCCATACCCTCCATCACAAAGCCTATCGTCGTGATTTGACGATAGTAAGCTTAGAAGCTTATCAGAAAGCACAGTGGAACAACGATGTACCCGAATCTTTGATGATGGTTGGAGCAACGGCTGTAGTTGCTGGGCTGTCGCAAAACTATGGAATGTGGCTTGGTTGTCTGTATTCTATGGGCTTTTTAATACCTGCGATCGCTCGTTCTCAAGGACTGCTACTCCAAACCGATCTTACCCATAAACCAGGCGATTTAGTAGAAATTCCTTCCCAATGGACGGTAAATCGGACTTATCACTGGCGACATCATTTTGATCAGGGCAATGCTTACTTTTGTGGTCACTTTACCTTGGTAGATAAACTATTGGGAACAAGTCTATCTTTAAAAGGAAAAGTAGTAGCAATTACTGGAGCATCTGGGACTTTCGGACAGGCGTTGATTGAAGAATTGTGCCTTCAAGGTGCTAAGGTGGTGGCGTTAACCAGTAACAACGATGCAGAGTTTCAGCCAGGTATTGAAATTTTACACTGGCACTTAGGGGCGGAAACAGAATTAACAACTCGTCTGAAAAATGTTGATATTTTGATTATCAATCACGGTGTTAATGTGTATGTCGATCGCTCCCCTGAATCGATCCAAAAGTCTTATGAAGTCAACACTTTTTCAGCCTTGAAATTAGCGGAATTATTTTTAGAAACCGTTACACAATCAAGCCACAAAGCAATCAAAGAACTGTGGATCAACACATCAGAAGCAGAAGTTAGTCCAGCATTCAGCCCCCTGTATGAATTGTCTAAAAGAACGCTAGGAGACTTGATTACCCTACGCCGATTAGATGCTCCCTGCGTGATCCGCAAGCTAATATTAGGTCCCTTCAAGAGTCAACTAAATCCTTATGGTGTGATGGATGCTCGCTGGTTGTCTTGGGCAGTTGTAGCTCTTGCCAAGCGCGATTTTAGAGATATTATTGTCAGCATTAATCCCATTACTTATATCGCGTTTCCCATTAAGGAGTTTTTCCAGTCTCTATATTTCCGTCTGTGTACGTCTGGAAAGGGGACGTGACTGTTCCTTAAAAATTACTCAAAAACGCTTAAACTTACTCATTTAATATGCTAAAATGGCTATATGAGTAAGTTAACTATATCAGAAGCAGCTAAACTTAAAGGAGTTGCCGTTTCCACGTTAAGGAGGTGGGAAGCGGAGGGCAAGCTAATCCCTGAACGTACAGCCAATGGGCATCGTAGGTACGATCTAGCTCAATTATTGGGGATAACAGCAGATAGTTCAATTACAGTCGGTTATGCCAGAGTATCAAGTCACGAACAAAAACCTGATCTAGAAAGGCAGAAACAAGTATTAGAGTTGTTCTGCGCGACTCATGGTTGGCAGTATCAAATTATTGATGATCTAGGTTCTGGCTTAAATTACAGCAAGCGAGGACTGCAAAGATTAATCAGAATGATTACTGACAATCAGGTTGAGAGATTGGTCTTAACCCATAAAGATAGATTATTGAGATTTGGTTCTGAATTGATTTTTAGTTTGTGTGAGCATTTTGGTACAGAAGTAGTAATTATTAATCGTACAGAAGATGCCAGTTTTGAAGAAGATTTAGCAAAAGATGTATTAGAAATAATTACAGTGTTTTCGGCTCGATTGTATGGAAGTCGTAGTCATAAAAATAAAAAGATTGTTGAGGATTTGAGGGAAGTTGCTGAAAAGCTTTAAGACCAAACTAGACCTTAATAACAAGCAACGCACATTGGCAGCTAAACACGCAGGGGTAAGTCGTCATGCGTGGAATTGGGGTTTAGATATTTGTCTTAAGGCTTTAGACAATCAAGAAAAATTACCGACAGCGATTGATTTACATAAACGGTTAGTAGCCGAGGTCAAATCTGTTCATACTTGGTATTATGAGGTTTCAAAATGTCCACCTCAAGAAGCATTAAGGAACTTATACAAAGCTTTTCAGCACTGGTTTAAAGTCCCTGGACGAGGCAAACCTAAGTTTAAGAAAAAGAATGTTAAAGACAGCTTCTACCTAGAAGGTAGTATAAAAATTAGTGGCAATAGAATTAAATTCCCCATTTTCGGATGGGTAAAATGCTATGAAATATTGCCTACTGTACAACCTAAAAACGTGACTGTGACTAAAAGGGCGGGTGATTGGTATGTTAGTTTTAAATACGAGTTAGAGCAAAAAGTAACACCAAAACGCCGAGATAAGATAGGCGTTGATATTGGGATAAATGCTTTAGCTACTTGTTCTGATGGTTCAGTTTTTCCTAACCTTAAAGCTTACCGCAAAGCTAAAAGGAAACTGGCTCACCTGCAACGCTCAGTTTGTCGTAAAGAAAAAGGCTCTAACAATCGTAACAAGGCTAATTTAAAAGTTGCCAAGCTTCATCGTAGGATTGCCAATATCAGACAAGACGCAATTCATAAACTAACAACATGGTTAGCCAAGAATCACGGCGAGATTAAAATTGAGGATCTGAATGTTTCAGGTATGCTCAAAAACCATAGGTTGGCTAGTGCCATTGCTGATTGCGGATTTTACGAGTTTAGGCGACAACTTGAATATAAGTCGGGGTGGTATGGTTCAACAATTATTAAAGTTGATCGGTTTTACCCTAGTTCTCAAGTGTGTAGTTGTTGCAACAATCGTCAAAAGATGCCACTAAAAACACGAGTTTTTAACTGTGGTAATTGTGGCACGACATTAGATCGTGATTACAATGCCAGTATCAATTTAGAACGCTGGCATGAAAGTATTGATTATCCCAAAACCGTCAGTTCGACGGGGATTGCCTGTGGAGGATCACATCAACTTAATGGCACTGCTGTTAAGGATTCAGTGAAACAGGAACTAGACATCAAATTTATTCCCAAACAGTTATCACTGTTCGATGAGTAGATTTGAGTAGGTTCTAGAGAACGGTAAGAACAATTAACAATTACCAGATTTCATCTTAAGTTTATTTCGCTCCAGCTACTTCTTCAATGCTTTAAACTTGCGTAAGCCCTAATCATCAAAGTTGATCAAACACTCATGCAGTACTGGGTAGGCTTGATAGTTTTCGCAGCTATTAGTTCGTTTGTTGTAGCAGATGCAATTTCTTTATGGAAAAGCTGGCGAAAAGGAACTCCACTCAATCGCCTCTCTGGGGATATTTTTAGATTGATCCCTATAGCTGGCTTGGCAACTGTAGGATATTTGGTCGCATCGGAGACTTTTACTCGACCATCTGACGGGATTGTGTTTTTGTTGATTGGGACTTGTACAGCGTTTCTTATCCGGTTTTTGTCTATTTTCAAACCTTCATAACGTTTTTTTCATAAAAAATGCAGAGACTTGCAATTGCAAGTCTCTACATTAGACCAATGAGCAAAAGTCGTTGAATACCCCTCCCCAGCCCTCCCTTTACCAAGGAGAGGAAGTAAAATTTTTAGGCAATTATTTAGTTATCGCCTCAGTATTTGGTTTCCAACCCTTAACTAAACTAGGTCGTTGTGCTAATTGTGGGAACATTTGTTTCAAAGCTGCTTGTCGTTCAGTTGGGGTTTCATTTGCAATGTTCCACAAAGTTTCATAGAAGAAGAATGAAACACCAGCAAAGCCGCGTTTGCGAACAGCTTCTACTTGCTCTTGAATTTGTGAGATTGAAATAGGACGTGGTTTAGTTCCTGTCAAAATTCCGATCGCAACTGGAATATGACTACGTGCTGCTTTGACTTCTGGACGTTCTAAATCGTCAATTAACCGATTGATATCGTTGCGATACAACTGTATTGCTAATTCTTCAACAATCCCTTGCCGTTCCCAACTTTCCCAATCTTGCAGATAAGACTTGTAGGCGAACTCTTGAGGATTGGGTGAGAGAGAAACGATTACTTTTTGTTTTTCGTCTTTGATGGCACGGAATAACTGTGCCATGAATCCGGTTATTTTATCAGCCCGCCAACGTAACCATTCAGCATTTTGAGGATTACTTGGGGGAGATTGACCATTATGTTCACTTTTATAAAGTGAAACTGTAAATGGGTCGTAGCCAAAGTCAGAAGGCAAGCCCATGTGATCGTCGAATTGGATGCCGTCTATGTCATAGTTTCTGACCATTTCGACAACTAAATCTTTGATAAAATTTTGTACCCCTGGATGTAAGGGATTAAGCCATAAACGATCGTGAGGACCTTCTTTCCAAATGGTTGTGCCATCACGACGATTGGTAATCCACTGAGGATGACGCTTGGTTAGTTCTGAGGTGGGATCGCATTGGAGTTTACCAGAGTCTGCTGGTGCCATAAACCCAAATTCAAACCAAGGTATCACCGCCATACCTTGTTGATGTCCCTTATCAACCATTTCTTTGAGGATATCTCGCCTTCTTAATCCAGGTTCTGGATGAAGCGATCGCCCAATGATATTGTCAGCTACACCGCTAGGATAGAGTGTATAACCGCAATTCCAGACTACTGGATAAACGGTATTAAAGTTAAGATCGTGTAGACGTTCAATGCCTCTAGAAAGGCGATCGCGATCAAATAACACATCACTATCTATATTTGTTAACCAAACCCCTCTAATCTCAGAAGATGGCGCGACACTAGCTTGGAATACTCTCGGCGTTGTCGCTCTAGCAATATAGCGGGAAGACACTAATCCAGTTGTACCAGTAGCTTGACATAAGAAGGCTGCTATTTCCCCTCTAGTCACCAACTGAGCGGGTTTGAGTTTTCTAGCATCAGGGTAATTAACAACTAATTGTTTTTCTGTAGCAGCCGCGATCGCACTTTTAGAATTTGCAGGTATCTCCGAAGCATCACTAAAAGCTTGATTCAAAGTATTAGCCACAGGATTTTTAGGCGAATATTTTAAGCCATTAACCAAAGACGTTAACACCTGCACACGCGACATCTTTTGGGTAGGATTAAATACCTTGTCATTAACACTTGACATAAATCCTGTTGTATAGGCATAACTAATTGCAGGCGCTGCCCAATAGTTATTGGCAATATCAACAAATTTACTCGCACTACGCACTTTAGGCGCTTTGGGTAAAGCTTTGCTAATCATCACTGCAAATTCAACTCTTGTCACCGGATCATTCGGCTTGAAACTGCCATCTTGATAACCACTGATAATCTTGCGTTGTGCCAGTTGTTCAATACACGATTGCGCCCAGTTGCCTTCAATGTCGTTAAACATCGCCTGGGAAGCCTGAGAATAAGATGCCATTGGGGTCATCAGGCTAATTATCAGACTAAAGGCAACTAAGAATACAAACCACGCCTGACGACCAGATTTGCGACTAAATGAAACTAGCCCTTCTGCAAAGGCTGTGAAAATGTGGTTGACATTTAACATCTATTTCAATCCAGATGTGAAGCCGTGAACGTTAGCATCATAGAGTTATATTCGATGACTTGGAAAATAAAGCCAATGTTGCAGCAACCATTGCTGCAAAAGGCACTGGTATATTTTAAAAATTCCATTTTGTATAGTCGTAGCCAGATAGGTTAGGACATTGGGACTTAGGCAGGCTTAAAAAATTAAGAGTTTTTAAAGCTTGAGAAATTAAAGATTTTTCCCAATCACCAGTTCCCAGTCCCTAAAGCCTAAATATTTTGTAAAAATGCGTAAGTTCTATTATTGTTCCCTACTCAGCTACGTGCGTTAAGAAAGGTAAATCAATTATTTCCCCCTCAACTTCTCCGGCTTTAACTTTTAGTCCTACACCACCTGCTTTAGTACGAACATATCCTAGTCCAAATGCACCAAGTTCTGTGTCAGTATAACTGGTAAGCTTTCCAACTTTTTCATCACCAACCATTAGTACGGTTCCAGGTTCAACAGGTGCGTTAAGACGGATACCCCAAAGTTGCTGTTTTACTCCTTTATAAGTATTAAGTCGCGCAATGGTTTCTTGACCGATATAGCAACCTTTTTCAAAGGAAAGCGTATGTAATAATCCTGCTTCTAGGGGATTATAATCGTCTGTGAGTTCGTAGTCTGGGACTGGGCGACCTTGTTCTATTCGTAGTTGTTGCCAAAGGCGATCGCCTAATGCTATAGCACCATTATCTACTAATAATTGCCAAACTTTAGCTGCTGATAAGGCTGGAACAATAATTGTATATCCCTGTATCGCTAAACCATTACCTACAGCAATGCGAACTTCTATATCTCCTAGAAAAATCTTTTTGTGGTTGCTATATGGTTGACCAATAATTTCTGTAGCACCTAACTTTTCTAGGAGAAGATCACTGTATGATCCAATTAAGCTAAAGGTAGCAGTTTGCTCACTGACATCAGCTAATTTAACCTTGTCAGCGAAAAAGATGTAACGATCAAGCCATTGCATCAAATACTGACGACGCTGAGGAGAAACCAGTAGCAACACGGAATCTTCCATGATGTAGGCTGTTGCTAAATCAATTGTGCGGGCGGTAGATGTCACAAAAACCGTGTCACAACCTTGACCTGGTTTGAGAATTTGGAAATTATTTGTGCTTTGATTGTGTAAGAAGTTAATTCTGTCATCGTCACTAACTTGGATGCGTCCCCAGTGAGTGCGATCGCACACCGCCACACCTTGTCGCGCCGCTTGCAAAGCAACACTATCATTACCAAAACTTACGGGTATCTTGACACCCCCACTCAACTCCTCAAAACTTGCCCCAGATGCAGCTTGAAGATCGTGCAATTCTTGAATCATTTTTGCTTTAACCTAAAGTGCTGGTAAACTGTCAAATACCTGCCCTACTATCTGACGAGCTTTTTCATCCAAACGCTGCCAGTCCACATCTTCACTTTCATAATCAATCAAGCTGGTATCAATCTCAACTTGTTTAGTTTCTAAATCAGAGTGTGAGGCACTGTAGTTACTAAAACATACTTGAAAGCACAGATCCCACAAATCAAACTTAAATTGCTGATCCTTGTGCTGTAAACATAGATGATACCCTGGATAAGGTATCTGCACTTCTTCGTAAGTAGCTTTCCAAGCAGATTCCTCTAACTTTTTGCGAATATGGTCAACAACTCGGAGGTAAGCTGGTTGCATCAAAAATTCCGCCTGTTGCCATGCCAGTGTATCTGCAAATTGTGGTTTCATAAAGATTCATTAAAAAAGAGTGTACGCGACAGCTTTGCCGTAGGCATCGTCCAACCCTTTAACAACCATAGCAGTTTCGCTTTCAAGACTTACGCAGTGTTGCCCTTGTGACCAAGACGGTCACACTACATCTGGTCTGTATCACCACAAATGTAGTGCGGGCAAGATGCCCGCGAGTTAATTTAACTAAGTCTTGACAAATAACCTCTGCCCATTAACCGACAAGGTGTGCCAAGATCAAATTCTGAACTGTTAATCGCGTTCACTTTATGTTAGGAAAATTACTAGACGGGCGCTACTTAGTTGTCCAAGTATTAGGTACTGGTGGATTTGGTCAAACTTATATTGCCCAAGATACCCGCCGTCCTGGTAATCCCGTTTGCGTTGTTAAACACCTCAAACCCGCTAGTAGCGATCCTAATATTTTGCCAACAGCCAGACGCTTGTTCAATAGCGAAGCTGAAACTTTGGAACAACTTGGCAATCACGATCAAATTCCTCGCCTGTTAGCTTATTTTGAACAAGAGCAAGAATTTTATCTAGTACAAGAACTTATTGAAGGACATACCCTCAAAACAGAACTCTCGCCTGGTTCTCGTTGGACAGAAAATCAGGTTATACCCATGCTGCAAGATGTCTTGGGAATTCTAGAATTTGTGCATAGTAGGGGAGTTATCCACCGAGATATCAAACCCGATAATTTGATTCGGCGTACTTCAGACAACAAGCTAGTCTTAGTTGACTTTGGTGCAGTTAAGCAACTACCAAATCAGATGGTAGGAATTCCATCAGAGGCAAGCGCGACTGTTGCTATTGGTACACCTGGATATATGCCGAGCGAACAGGCGCGGGGGCAACCACGCCCTAATAGTGATATTTATGCCTTGGGAATTATTGCTATTCAATCACTCACAGGAATTTTGCCACTGCAATTACAGGAAGATCCAAATACAGGCGAAATGCTTTGGCAGCATTTAGTATCAGTTAGTCCAGGGTTAGCAGCAGTACTAAATAAGATGGTGCGATACCACTTCAAAGATCGTTATCAAACTGCAACAGAGGCGTTACAGGCAATTACACAGATTAATAACTATTATCTGCCCACGCAACAATACTCGAATTACCCTGGCAATGCACCAACAGTTTACCCAGGAACTCCCCAAAATCTACCTAGACAACCAGTAACGCCACCGCCTACACAACACACTATTCCAGCTTCTCCTGTAAATTTTTCTAGACCACCCGTAAATCCACAAACCAGTTATACCCCTCCATATAGGTCAAACAAAATGCCCTTGATTTTTGGAACTACTATAACTGCTGCTGTAGTTGCAGCAGTTGGTGTTGGTATGGGATATGCTTTTCGTCAAAGTCCGTTTCAATTGGGTAGCCTCATCAATCAACCAGAAAATACCCAACAAGCAAGTTGCTCTGTTGTAATTGATTCATTAAATGTTCGTTCTGGGTCTAGTAAGAACAGTAATATTATTGGGACTGTTGAACAAGGAACTAATCTTTATTTAACAGGTAATAAACAAAATGGTTGGGTAGAAATCAATTCTCCCGTTAAGGGTTGGGTTTTTAGTGGTAGTCAGTTTGTTAATTGTGGTTCTGCAAGTGAGACACCAACTCAAACTCAACCAGAAATTCCTAAAATTTCTTCTAATAAGCCCAGACCTGTTTCTGAGGATAAAAGTGCTAATATTTTAGACCAAGCAACAAACAAATTTCAATCTGGAGATATTAATGGCGCGATCGCACTAGCTAAATCTATTCCGTTTAGCAGTTCAAATTACCAGGAAACTATTAAAACAGTAAAACGCTGGCGGCAAGAATGGGAAATTGCTCAAGATAAATTTAATCAAGCTTCACAAGCTTTTGAACAAGGTAGATGGGAAGAGGTTTTAGTCTTAACTAAAGATGCAGAATTTCCCGATATTAAATATTGGAAAGACAGGTTGCAAAATTTAGCTAAAGAAGCAGAAAAAAATCAGAAAGACGAAACGCCCAATCCTACACCAACGCCTAGCCCTAGTGATAGTCCTAGTCCTCAACCTAGTCCAACAGACAGTCCGACACCAACACCTAGTTCTAGTCCTCAAGAAAAGACAACTACTAAATCAAAGTCGTAATGATATGATGTTTAGTGAATTAATCTTTATAAATTAGTCTGCGTAGGCTGGTTAGCTATAGGCAAGCTGCGACTAGGTTTGTATATTTGCAGGATAAAGGCAAACGCAGAATTATTTTAGCTGGATGAGGATGCGATCGCTACTGTTATTTCATATTTTTTAAACTGGCAATTCAACACTATGAATAAAATTTTTAAATTAGCTACATTAATAACATTAATTACTTGATTTACAGCAGTTAAATAAGTGTTGAAGCGAGAAAAAATCGGAAGCTGCTTCAAGATGTAATGAAGAAATATGGATTTATACCTTTACAGACAGAATGGTGACATTTTGATGCGCCTCGTTGGGAGAAATTTCCTATTCTGGATGTGCCATTGAAAGCAATTCCGTAAGTTTGTAGGTATTCAAAAGATACGGTTGGCGAATTGAATTTTTACTTCTCCCCAAACCCCTCCCCTAGTAGGGGAGGGGCTTTGAAATTCCCCCTGCCTACAAGAAAGCGCCTAAACCATTGCCTACAGGTAGCTTCAGGCGCTAGTTTAATCTAGATCACCATAAAATCTAAAAATCTTAGCTAAGACCATTGAAGTTTTTGGAAAATTAGGTTAAGCTATTTCCATAAACCTTAGTCAAGGTTCTTGGAAATTAACGAATGTCAAAGCTCATTTACGATGTCATGCAACGTTTTGAAGTAGAAAACGGTGTTCCACACTTAGTTTCTACCAATATTCAAGTCATTCAGGGTGGCGAAGATTTATTGTCTTTGGCTACCAGCCTACTGGCTAAACTTGGTTTCTATGAGAAGTTTGAGGAGAACAGAACATCTCAATATATAGGATTTAGGCTTAAAAAACCTGGGAAAGGAACTAAACGTTATCAACTTGTATTAGCTCAAAGAAAAGAGGGTTTGTGTATTTCTGTCCCTCAAAATATTGCTAAACCTTATATATTAGAAATTTTTCGAGTGGTAGACGCACCTATAAAATATGAATTTGATTTGGGTGAAGCAGAAATTACAGAAGCCAGATTGTGGGTATTACCTAGTAAAGAGGATCTATTTTTAGAAGCAATAAAATCATCTTATGGTTCAACAGCAATACGTCTTCTTAAGGGTGAAGTAGTAGGTAGATTGGGCGCTCATCCTTTTGAATATGAGGATCAGTTCGATAATGGTCAGACTTTCATTGGAATAGACTATGGAGGGAATGAATTTAAATTTGAGCAGTTAGGAAGTAGCGATAACTATTTAATTCTTATGGAAGACAAATTATTTCCCTATACCTGGCAAGTATGTATAACTTCAAGTGAAGTTCTTAATGAGTTCCTTGCTTATTTTGCAAAAATTCTAATGGAGCAATAGTAATGTCAGTGAAAACTAAAAGGCTGGTAAATCCTTACGAAGAAAGAATGTTAGAGTTCCTGCAAACTTGTTTGAATGCAAATTATAAAATTCATACACAAGTGAGCTTATGTCAATTTTGCGAAATAGAGAGGTTTCTTTATTGCGACTTGAGAAAGTTTCTCTTTAGTTCTAGCGTAGATGCTCTCATAACCGACGATAGTTATAATCCTTGTTTAGTTATAGAATTTCAGTCTCAGTATCATGACTCTGCGGAGGCTAAAGAACGTGATCGCAAAAAGTCAGTTTTACTACATCTAGCAGGAGTTCCTTTAATATATTCAAGAATAAAAGACTTTGGATTATTGCATATTTACTCAGATGATGAAGAAGTAGTTTTCAACTTATTCACTGGGCAAGGACGAGAGAAGGCACAAGCACTAATTAAAAAGTATTGCCAAAAGTTTACTTATTCTAAATTGGAAGTTGCAGCTTGTTAAGCGATAAGCGATCACACTCTACCAAATCTACACTTGACTGAAACGCGATGGTTGAGTCGAGGGGGGATATTATTCCCCGCCCCTCTCATTTAGAACCGGACGTGCGACTTTCGTTGCATCCGGCTCCCGATGTTCTTGGCTTGCGCCTTTGCTCATGTGGACGTAATTGTGACAGCTTTCGTGAATTGCTAAAAGGTTATTTTTCTTCCAATTATTATGGTTGCAATCTACGTGATGCAAGTGTACCTTTTCGTCACTAAGCATTTTTAAACCACAATATCCACACGAATGGTTTTGCTTTTTAAGGGCTTTAGAGGTTTCGCCGTTGTAGAGCTTGCTATTGCGTTCGCTCCAGTAGGCAATATCTCCGTCATAAGGTGATTTCTCACCTTTGACGCTGATATGTTTGTTTTCGGAGTATGGAACCTCTGGGAATGCTTTACCCAGTAATTTCTTGCTGGATTGTTTATCCTGTTTTAATTCCTTGTTGAATACCCTGAAAGCCCTTGCTTCGATGTGATATAACGAGTTTCTTGACCCGTCCATCTTGCAGAAGCGGTGGTAATTCCTCCAACCTCTAACTACAGGGGCTAATTTCTCAGCCTTTGTGGTAGCACCATAATTCGAGTTGTTGACGATGTGTTTTACTTTCTGACGAAAAGCTTTGTAATTGTCCTCTGATGGAACGCATCTAAACTTTCCGTTGTTCTGCACCTTGAAGTGCCAACCGAGGAAATCAAACCCATCTGTCGTAGCGGTTAGCTTGGTTTTCTTCTCACTAATCTTCATCCCCCTTTCCGCTAGGAACTGGCTTATTTGCTCAAGTATTGCCACTGCATCGTCTTTAGGCTTTAGAATGACTACCATGTCATCTGCGTATCGCACGGAGTGGTGAATCTCCTCTATGCCATTGAGTGCAATGTTGGCTAATAAGGGACTCACTACCCCCCCTTGCGGGGTTCCTTGTTCTGGAAATTCTGGGTTGACTCCTGTTTTAAGGCATCGGTAGATTCCGAGCTTAATACCCGTTGGGGCGATGAGTCGTTCCATTATGGATTTGTGAGCAATCCTATCGAAGCATTTTTCGATGTCGAGTTCTATGACTCGTTTTTCTATTCCGTGACAGCGTGAGTTCAAGTTATTGAACAGAATTTTTTGTGCGTCTTGCGTCGAACGACCGGGGCGAAACCCGTAGCTCGTTGCTCGGAAGGTTGCTTCGTGTGCTGGTTCTAAAGCTAGTTTTACAAGGCATTGCCAAGCTCTATCCCCGATAGTAGGCACTTTTAAGAGGCGAGTTGTCCCGTCCTTCTTAGGTATGGGTATTTCTCGTAGTTTTTGGTGTTTCCAGTTGCTACTTTTGGTTCTAAGTTCTTCACTCAGAACGAACCTTTCCTCATGGTTGAGTGAGGCTAACCCGTCTATACCTGCCGTTCTTTTTCCAGCGTTTAGCTGTGTTACCTGACGTATTGCCAACATCCTAGCTGCGGTTGACTTGAGTATCAACCTCTGAAGGGACATAGCCTTGCGCTTGTCTCCAACCTGAATTGCTTTGAACACTCGCTTTTGGAGGCGGAATAAATCTTTCTGGAATTTCTTCCAGGGCAGATTTTTCCAAGTTTCACTAGCATTGCTGCTGTGTCTAAACATACTCTTCTCCAGTTCGTGTTTTCTGAACACCTCAGACCAATTACGGTCTGTCCTACCCGGATTGTGGGGATTCCGACGCTCGTCTGTCCTACTTGAAGCTCGACAGCTTCTTGACCCACATTCCGTTTTTATTCGTTCCTTCGGTTAGATTGTTCGTTCCTTTAGGTGTAGCCAATTCGACCATTGGACTCCCTGGACTCTTGTCGCTATTGATACAATATGCGACGGGATTATCTCCAATGAAGTCAGGGTCTTGATGTTATGCCCTGCTTGTGAGTAAGTCGCTTTTCTAGGCTCAGTTTCACCATCGGAACTCCCCATTAGCGCCAGTGTCATCTCATAACAGATGTCTGGTTGCGCCCTGTTCCCAGCTTCACCCTCCAAGAATCGAGCTTGGTCAGTGTGGGCAGATAGGGAGTCATACCTGAGTCTGGTAGGCAGGGCTTTCACCTGCATCAGACCGAAAGTTCAGCTTTTGCTGACAGTAATCTGCTGTCGGGCTGGAAGTGCTATGTACGGGCTTTCACCGTGATTCACACTTCAACGAATCGCACCGCATCCCTCACTCCTGCCAAAGTGCTACAATCTACAACCATAGCTAGGGGTGTCCGTAAAATCGGGCTGAGAGCAAACCCTGAGAACCTGAGACTGGGTAATACCAGCGTAGGAAAGCTGTTTATTAGAGGAACTTAATATGCGTTCAGAATGGGTCGCGAAGCGTCGTGGGCAGGGTAATGTTACTCAAATGCACTATGCGCGTCAGGGTGTCATTACCGAAGAAATGCAGTATGTAGCTCAACGGGAAAACCTCCCAGTTGAGTTAATTCGTGATGAAGTTGCACGGGGACGGATGATTATCCCTGCCAATATCAATCACACCAACTTAGAACCGATGGCTATTGGTATCGCCTCTAAGTGTAAGGTAAATGCCAATATTGGAGCCTCCCCCAACTCTTCCCATCTTCAGGAAGAAGTTGATAAGCTCAACCTGGCAGTTAAATACGGTGCTGACACCGTGATGGATTTGTCCACAGGTGGTGGCAACCTCGATGAAATCCGCACCGCAATCATCAACGCTTCCCCTGTACCCATTGGCACTGTGCCTGTGTACCAAGCCCTAGAAAGCGTTCACGGCAATATTGAAAGTTTAACCCCCGATGACTTCCTGCATATCATCGAAAAACACGCTCAACAGGGTGTAGATTACCAAACTATCCACGCCGGAATTCTGATTGAACATCTACCGTTAGTAAGAAATCGCCTTACGGGTATTGTTTCTCGCGGCGGCGGTATTCTAGCGCGGTGGATGCTGCATCACCACAAACAAAATCCTCTATATACGCATTTCAAAGACATCGTTGAAATCTTCCAGAGATATGATGTTTCCTTCAGCTTAGGAGATTCATTGCGCCCTGGTTGTACCCACGATGCTTCTGACGAAGCGCAACTAGCTGAACTCAAAACCCTTGGAAAACTAACCCGCAAAGCTTGGGAAGATAACGTCCAAGTGATGGTTGAAGGGCCTGGTCACGTCCCGATGGATCAAATTGAGTTTAACGTCAAAAAGCAAATGGAAGAGTGTTCTGAAGCACCTTTCTATGTTTTAGGGCCATTGGTAACAGATATTGCTCCAGGTTATGACCATATTACCTCAGCAATTGGGGCTGCAATGGCTGGTTGGTATGGTACTGCGATGCTGTGCTATGTGACACCTAAAGAACACTTAGGCTTACCAGATGCCGAAGACGTGCGGAATGGGTTAATTGCATATAAGATTGCTGCCCATGCTGCGGATATTGCCCGTCGTCGTCCAGGTGCAAGAGATAGAGATGATGAACTTTCTCGCGCCCGTTATAATTTCGACTGGAACCGCCAGTTTGAATTATCCCTCGACCCCGAACGCGCTAAAGAATATCACGACGAAACATTACCAGCAGACATTTACAAAACTGCTGAATTCTGTTCAATGTGTGGTCCTAAATTCTGTCCAATGCAGACTAAAGTTGATGCTGATGCGTTGACAGAATTAGAGAAGTTTTTGGCTAAGGAACCTGTAGCTCAAGGTTAATAATTAAAAGGGTGGGTAATGCCTACCCTTTTAACTTTTTCGGCAGTAGTATCCGATGTGTAACAACAAATTGTAGCTACAAGCGGGTAATCGAGGTTGAATGGGATGAAGCCAAGCGTCTTGCCAACATTCACAAGCACGGCATTGATTTTATCGACGTTTCAGCTATATTTGACGACGAACTTTCTCGCGCGCGTATAATTTCGAGGTTAAATCTAGGGAGTTGAAGTAGTGGAAGTCGAATTTGGCTATGTACGAGAATACAACACAGTGAGGGGCTTTGGCTTTGTAAGTCGCACATTTAAAAATAAGAATATTTATCAACATAGGAAGGGGGTTTGGTTCCATATTACAAAAGTTAAAAGTAATTACCCCGATTTAGCGCGAGATTTAGATGCTGGTTCGTATGTAGATGTTAGCTTCTGGTACGAGATTGATAATAGCGAAGGTGAAAAGGTAAGTACGATTTGGCTAGATTCAAAAGATATTCCTGATCAGCAGCGAAATGATTTAGTTACTTACATTGAGCAGCTATGGCGCAACATTGATAACTCTCCCTCACAATGGCTAGATCAGGTTACACTTGCTTTGCTTGGACAGCTTCGTAAAGATGAGTTGAATAAAGACCGTAACGACAGAATTTGTGAACGAAAAGCAGCGGAAGAGGAAGAACTAAGAGAGATAGAGTCTCAATTGGGACAGTTTTTTATATCTGGAATGGAATTTAGAACTCCAGGGCGTTTGGGAAGACGAAGCACAATAAGGGATATGGAACCTGAACGGGTTTACATAGGTTTGCCAGAACATCTGAATAATCTTGTCTTGTGGGTTAGCCGTAAGTATCGAAAAAACCGTCTTTCACACATACCTGGTGGAAGTGATGTGATTGTTGAATATCATGATGGACGGGCTTTTGGCTATGACTGGATAAAAAAGCCTTCGATTTATATTGGTAGTTTCTTCGCTGGAATTGTAGAGTATGCCTCTGATGCCTTCAATAAATTGGATGAGAATAGTCAGATGCAAATTGCCAAGCGGAAAATTGCCAGAATTTTTGCTAGAAAATACAATGATGATGATGAATATTCCACTGCTGCCTTCGTAGAGGTTTGGAATTCAGAAACATCTAATGAAATGCCTTGGAAGTCATTGGAGCGATTTGAAGTTAGACAACAGAACCAAGATGACTTTGATGAAGACTAGGATTTTATTTTATAAAGTGCATTTGAGTAGTATGGAAATCAGCCGGAATATGACTATCCTATAGATAAAACTGAACGAATGTGGGGTATTTCAGATCCGAGACTTGTAGAGGATTAAATGTTTGTCGATATGCTCTTTTTGTCTTTGCGAACAGCCTAAGACTTAGCTTTCCATCTATAAAGTGCGAGCGCATAGCGTACTAGAGGCGATCGCATCCTATAATATTTAAAATGAAAATAAGAAAATTAGTGATCGTTTCCCATATCAAAAGAAACCATGTTAGACAAAGCTACCCTTGAACAACGCTTGGTAACTGTTGAAAAAGCAGTTTCAGACCTCCAGCATAAGTTTGAAAATAAGCCGACCTCTGAAAACTGGCTAGAAAAACTTATTGGCTCAATTTCTGATGAAGCAGCTTTTCAAGAAGCACTAGAATATGGACGTGCTTTTCGTCAGGCTGACAAGCAAGAGTGATTTTGTATAAATAAATGTGAAATATCTACTCGACACAGACCATATTAGTTTCCTACAGCGCCGCTCTAGTTCAGAATTTAACCGCTTAACTATGCGGATGGCTCAATACTCAATTGCGGATTTTGCTTTATCTGTTGTCAGTTTTCATGAACAGGTACTTGGCGCTCATGATTTCATCAATCGTGCTAAAACGAATGCTGACACAATTCGTGGATATACATTATTATTAGAAATTCTTCAGGGCTTTGCAACGGCTCCTGTTTTACCATTTGATACTGAAGCAATTGCCCTTTTTGATGCACTACGAGGGCAAGGAGTTCGGGTATCCACGATGGATTTAAGAATTGCTGCGATCGCTATATCTCGCAACTTAGTGTTATTAACCCGAAATGTTAGTGATTTTAGCAAAATTCCAGGTTTAGTAACAGAGAATTGGACACTTTAGATCCTACAAGCTAAAAAGGTGACTATTAAGGTAAGCTATCAGTAATAAAGTAGCAGTGCGATCGCTTCTAGATAAAATAAGCATAATTGGGACTCTATATCCCTTGAAGGCATCAGGCAGCAAATATGACACTCCTTATCATAACTTCGGGGCTGGGGCAGTCCTGATGGAAGCACTGGAGCAATCGGTTTCTAGTGATTAAGGTTTATGCGTTTCAACATCAAAGGCAATAGCAATTATGAACACCCTCGACCAAGTGCTAGAAACCGCTTTGCAACTGCCCTACGAACAGCAGGAAATGCTGATCAAAATTCTGCAAAATCGCCACCACGAAAGTCGCCGCGAAGAAATGGCTGCGGATGCACTAAAAACCTTGGCTGATTTCCATGCAGGCAAATTTAAACATCAGTCAGCCAAGGATGTCGTTGTAGCATTGCGCCAGTCTTTGCACGACCCAGAAGCATGAGAGCATTGGTTTTAACCCCAAAATTCAAACGGGCATTCCGCAAGTTTGTCAAGCGAAATGCTGATCTCCAAGAACGCATTGAAGACACCCTTCAACAAATGGAAACAGACGTATTTGCTTTAGTTTTAGGCACGCACAAATTAAGCGGTAAACTTGACGCTCTTCAGTCCTGCTCTTGCGGCTATGATTGTCGTATTGTCTTCTCTATTGAAGAGGATACAGAAACGAATAATGAAGTCATTGTTCTGCTAGACATCGGGACACATGATGAAGTTTATTAATTGTGTCGGTAGTTCCAGCAGCATCATAGGATATTGAAGGAAATAAACGAAATCTGCTTATTCCGCCAACTGTGGTTTATTCTTGAGATAATCTGCGATCGCTTCAGCTAAATTATCTTCAGGGCATAAGGAAATGCGCTTACTATCCCTATTAGCTTTTTTCTGTTTTGGGTTAAGTATAATTGGACATTTTTCTACCTACTTTTATCTAGTAAATATTGAGCTTACTCCGCTTGCATTATTTTTAAATATTATTCTATTGGTATTAGTAATTGCGCTGATAGTGACAAAATTAACCTCATCCAATAGAAATAATAGTACAAATTATATGGAACTAATACCTACCTGGATAAAATTTGTTCTCAATGGTTTTTTTATCTATGCAATTATAAATGTATTAATATTTTTCTTGCTTGTAGGAAACACAACATTAGAGACACAGAATGGTAAATACTTTTTGTCTCATCCAGGTTCTACCCCACAAGAATTAACAGTGCAGGAGTACCATCAGCAAAAAGCTCTCAGATTTAGAGGGCTGTCTGGACATTGGATGGCATTTTTTCTCCTGCAAGGATTATACTTTTGGTATGGAAACTCGACAGCAGTAGAAGAAGATTAAGAGTGCGATCGCGCCCAGTTTTGCTGAAGATCTTCAATTGTAAATACTGCTTGAAATTCTAATCCAACAGATTGATAAAATTCAGCCCCGCCTTGCTGTCTATCTACCAAAGAAATTACCCGATCAACTTCATACCCAGCATCTCTTAAACGCTCAACTGCTTTCATCGCAGATTTACCAGTTGTAACCACATCTTCCAATACAACAACTTTTGCACCTTCTGGCAAAGTTGGACCTTCAATATATGCCCTTGTACCATGTCCTTTGGCTTCTTTACGGATAATTAAGGCAGGAATTGGGCGATTTTGATATGCAGAAACTACACTAACCGCCGACACAATTGGGTCAGCACCCAAAGTTAATCCCGCAACGGCTTGGGTATCTTCTGGTAGTAGAGATAACAACAGGCGACCGATCGCTAAAGCACCTTGCGGGTGCAGAGTTACTTCTTTACCATTAATGTAGTAAGAACTGCGTTGCCCAGAAGATAAAACAAAATCACCCTCTTTATACGCCAGTTGACACAATAAATCTAGTAGGTACTGACGCAGCGTGGTTAAGTCAGTAGTAGGTAAGGAAGAGGTTTGGGCAAGAAGTTCGTTAGTCATTACTAAGGCTCAATCAGCTAAATATTTAATTATTTGACCAAACCTCATCGTAAACTTAAAGATCGGATACGATTGAAAAAAAGTTGCGGGTGGGGTTATGAGAATGCGTACCAACTTAATAGCAGTGTTGGCTTTTACTGCTGCGGCTAGTTTTTTTGCTAAAAGTGCGATCGCGCAGACAAACCCTTCAACCATTGGTACTGGAGAAAACATCCCAGACGCAATCAACAGAGCTTTCTTTTCTGACTCTGGAGACATCTACCGCAACGCCAATGCGCGTCGTCAAGTTCAATTTCTCCTGGGTATTGGTTCACCTGCACGAAACGCTTTTCCAGAAAATGAAATTAGACGCGATGCTGAGAGAATTGAGGGACTTTACAGAGATTTGCTCGAACAGCAAGTATCTAGCGATCCACTAATTCGCACTCCTGATCTCACTAATCCCTTTAATACCTCACTTAGAACCCTGGGTACGAACCAACGAGTATTTGGTGGTAATCAGATCTTAGAAGCACCTCTACAGCCTTAACAATTAACAATGACCGCAAAAAGCGTAATCTTTGCTCATATGCAGTAGAGCGATTGTATTGTGGAAAAATGGCACGCAGAGAAAGACTGTCTCTTTTAACTCGAATCCTAATCCTAACTTTCCCAGCATTTAATCTGCCATTAGCTTGAGAGATCCGAGTATTGTTATCCAAAGCTACCTAAAACCTCCCCTTGATTATCCTTAATCAACCTCATTAATCAAGGGTAATCAAGGGAAGCGAGGAGCTAGTGCTAAGACCCAAAAGCCCACGCAGAGGGAGTTTTCATTTTAAATCCAGGGTGCTGGAGTTGAACCAGCCTTGGGTTTCCCCACGGATTATGAGTCCGTTGCCTACACCGCTCGGCCAACCCTGGTTGAAGACATCATTAGTTTAACAAGATTGTCTTACTTTTAACAACATTGTTAAACAAGTAAATCATTATAGCTTTTTTAGCTGCTCGTTACAAGCAAGGTTTTACACTGGACATACATAAACTAGGGGCAACTTTAATTTCAACCTAACATCTAAAATAATGTAGATGTTAGGCTTAACCTGTTATTGACGTTCTTACCTGAACTTTCAGCACATAAACCTGGCAGTTGAGTAAAAATTGTACAGTAAAGCCTACGACTTTTTTTGTATGTTCAGAACAGAAATGAAAGTAAATTCAACAGTCGTACTCACATTATTATTGCTTTTGCTGATGTTAGGCTCTGGTGTTGTTAGTTCAATGCTAGGGTTTGCCATCGGTCATGCAGCCCTGAAAGGAGTTACACAGCCAGACATTCGCCCAACTAATAAACTGACTGGCAATAAGCAAATTGCTTCCGGCAAAGAAAAAGCGATGATTCTGCCGGAGGAAGATATATTAGCCGCAGTGAAAGCAGAGCGTAGCGGTAAAAACAAGGCTTCTAAGGTAAACAAACCGAAGGCGGAAGCTGTATCGCAAAAGTCCCCTGATCAATCTAGTTCAACTTCTCAAGCGGGGTTTCCCATTAAGAGTGAAAGTCAAGGGGTAACGTTGCAAGTGCTTTCAGCACGTCAACAACCAGGTTCTTTATTGCTAAATGTGAGTTTAAAGAATCAAGGAAATTCTTCTATGAGGTTTCTGTACAGTTTTTTAAATGTTACTGATGATCAAGGCAACACTTTAAGTGCTACTACAGATGGTTTACCAGGAGATTTACCAGCTAATGGGCAGGAGTTTACGGGTACGGTGACAATTCCTAACGCTTTGCTAGATGACTCTAAGAAACTATCATTAAAGTTAACAGATTATCCCGATCAAAAATTGCAACTGCAAATGTCTAATATTCCAGTTGTGAAATAAGGGATTTATACCAGACAGAAGGAAAAAGGCAGATAAAATGTTGATCTTTTTCCTTTTGGCTGTAACTTTTTTATGGTAAGTGCTGTTTTTAATATCAAAACGTTGAATGCAACTCTTTCTTTGAACTGGTCAGATGTAGCCGTGCGATTGTTGTCAGTGCTACTTTTGATTGCGATCAATGCTTTTTTTGTCACGGCTGAATTTTCGATTGTGTCTGTGCGGCGATCGCGCATTAATCAACTGGTGCAAGCAGGTGATGCTGAAGCGTATACAGTTCAAAAGTTACAACGTAGTATTGATCGACTACTATCTACAACTCAACTGGGGATAACTCTCTCTAGTTTGGCTTTAGGCTGGATTGGTGAAAGTACTATGGCAGTGTTAGTGGCATCTTGGTTAGCACAACTGTCTTTACCAGTAACTCTTAGAGGTTCCATCTCTCATTCTATAGCAATTCCTGTCGCTTTTGTTCTGATTGCTTACTTGCAAATTGTTTTAGGTGAACTTTGTCCTAAATCTTTAGCTTTACTTTACCCAGAACAATTAGCAAGATTTTTAGCACCACCTTTTTTAGCTATAGCTCGTTTTTTCAACCCTTTTATTTGGATTCTCAACCAATCAACTCGCTTTCTATTAAGACTTGTAGGCATTGAATATAAAGGTCAGCCGTATACGCGCTTAACGCCAGAAGAGTTACAAATGATTATTAATACTGATCGTGAGTCTACAGGTTTAGAAGCAGAAGAGCGAGAACTACTAAATAATGTTTTTGAGTTTAGCGAAGTCGTAGCCGCAGAGGTAATGATTCAGCGTACAAATATTATTGCTATTCCCATTACTGCCACTTTTCAAACTTTACTTGATAAAGTAGTTGCTACTGGTCACTCTCGTTTTCCGATCATTGAAGAATCACTTGATGATGTACGTGGTTTGATTTACTTCAAAGAATTAGCTGAACCTTTAGCTCAAGGTCATCTTACCCCTACCACGCTTATTCAGCGTTGGATTCGTCCTGCAAAGTTTGTGCCAGAAAGTACGCCTTTAAGTGATTTATTACCTGTAATGCAGCGATCGCATCAAGCAATGGTAATAGTTGTAGATGAGTTTGGTGGTACTGCTGGGTTAGTCACACTTAAGGATGTAATTGCCGAAATTATCGGCGATGAGCCAGCATCTGAAAGTTCTCACTCTTTGGATTTGCAAGTTTTAGACGACCACACTTTTTTAGTGCAAGCGCAGATGAATTTAGAAGAAGTAAACCTAAATTTAAATCTTGATTTGCCCCTGACTGATGAGTATCAAACTCTTGGAGGTTTTCTGCTTTATCAATTGCAGAAAGTTCCAATACCAGGAGAAACATTTTTATATAACAATTTAGAATTCACTGTTATTTCTGCTAAAGGGCCACGCCTGCACGAAATTAAGATTCGGAAATAATTAACAGTCAATTTTTACTTGGTAACTGATTACTGATTTCCTTGTTCACCTCTAACAGCATAAGGTAACGGATCTTCTAAGCCTAATTCAGAAAAAGCTGCCAGTCTTAGCCTACAAGAGTCACAGACACCGCAAGCAATATTGCCACCGGAGTAGCAAGACCAAGTTAGCTCCCAAGGAACGCCCAAATTATTGCCTAATTGGATAATTTCGGTTTTTTTGAGCTTAATTAGGGGCGCGACTATACTAATGGGTTCTCCTTCCCTTCCCTGCTTTGTTCCCAGTCGAAATACTTCCTGCATTGCCTGAATATAGTCTGGGCGACAATCGGGATACCCAGAGTAATCAACTGCATTGACACCTATATATACTCGTTCAGCACCTTTAGCTTCTGCGAAAGCTAAAGCAAAGCTTAAGAAGATGGTGTTCCGTGCGGGAACATAAGTTACAGGAATATATTCTGAAATGTCAGTAAGAATCCGATTTGTTGGCACGGCAATAGCATCATCAGTCAATGCCGAGCCACCCCAACGGCGCAAGTCAAAGGCGATAATCTGATGTTCTATTACACCTGCTGCACTAGCTATTTTAGTGGCTGCTTGTAACTCAAGTTGGTGTCGCTGCTGGTAGTCAAAAGAAATCGCATGAACTACGCAACCATCCATTTTAGCTTGATACAGAACTGTAGAGGAGTCTAATCCACCAGATAATAAAACAACTGCTTTCACGGGAAAAATTCTCTATTCAACAAATTTTGGCTGCGATCAGTTTTAAGCCTGCAAGCCGAGGTGATAAATTCTATATCTTCTAACTGATTAAAAGCGATCGCCTGTCAGGTCTTATAAAACTAATACTTAATTGAGGAACTAGAACAAAACTTTGAAATTCTTTACAACTAGAGTCGCTGTGATAGTATCTGGATGGTTTGAGGCGACTAACACAAGTTGTAAATTGACTTAATACCAGTGGTGGAGGAGTTATAGGAGTGGAAGATAGTATGTCAGTTAAGAATTTAGATAGTCATATACATAGAATTCAGCCCCAGCCTATCAAAATAGGCGTTATTGGTGTCGGGAATATGGGACAGCATCATACCCGTGTTCTCGGTTTACTAAAGGACGTTGAGCTAGTAGGTGTCTCAGACATTAATGTTGAACGAGGTTTAGACATTGCTAGTAAATATCGCGCTCGCTTCTTTGAAGATTACCGCGATCTTTTGCCTTATGTAGATGCAGTCTGCGTTGCTGTCCCTACACGGATGCACCATGAAGTTGGCATGGCTTGCTTGCAAGCAGGTGTCCATGTGTTGATTGAAAAACCTATTGCTGCCAGTATTGCTGAGGCTGAGTCCCTGGTAAATGCTGCCGCCAAGTTTCAATGTATTTTACAAGTAGGGCATATTGAACGCTTTAACCCAGCTTTTCAGGAACTCAACAAAGTCCTAAAGACTGAGAAATTACTGGCATTGGAGGCTCATCGCATGAGTCCTTACTCCCAACGTGCTAATGATGTCTCCGTTGTTTTAGATTTGATGATTCACGATATTGACTTGCTGCAAGAACTGGCAGGAGCGCCTGTAGTCAAGTTAACCGCTAGTGGTAGTTGTGGTTCCGAATCTAAGTATTTAGACTATGTGACAGCGACGCTAGGGTTTGCTAATGGCATTGTTGCTACCTTGACAGCTAGTAAGGTTACGCACCGCAAAATTCGTCGGATTTCTGCTCATTGTAAAAACTCCATGACTGAGGCAGATTTTCTTAATAATGAAATTTTGATCCATCGCCAAACAACTGCTAACTATATGACTGATTACGGTCAAGTTCTATATCGGCAAGATGGATTGATTGAAAAGGTTCATACCAGTAATATTGAACCGCTTCATGCAGAGTTAGAGCATTTTGTCAACTGTGTTCGAGGTGGCAATCAACCTTCTGTAGGTGGAGAGCAAGCTTTGAAGGCGCTGCGTTTAGCTAGTTTAATTGAACAAATGGCGCTGGATGGTCAAGTATGGAAGCAGTCTGACAAAGAAAGCCGTGAGCTAAGTTCACCGACTGTGACAGTTGCTTATTAGATATTTGCCGTTTAAACATTGCACAACCTTCTCCGCCCTCAAATAATTAGGGTGGGGATAGTTGCTTTAGTGGAATGTATAGTAGTTAGCTTTTCTATTTTATGAAGCTATATAAGTTTCACCTCTACAACTTGTCCTAAGCTTTTTGTCTATTTACTACAAAAACTCGTGTTACTAATGGTTGGTAGTCACAGAAGTTGGCATTTGTAGTAGTTACAGTAGCGATCGCCTCCTACTTGTACAGAGAGCAGTTCCAAACAAATCATCTGTATTAAGTAGTGCGGGCATCACGAGAGCGCCTTGTGCAAGCTTAATTAAGTTTTATTGGTTTAGCAGGAATGATTAGCGATCGCTTTCTATTCTTTGTAGTATATTTGTAGTATCAAACAACGCAGAGCAAGATTGCGACTGCAAATTTGTCCACGTAGCTCAAATGCCATATAAACCACTCAACTTATCAACGCCAGTTCCTATATTGTCTTGGGCAAACCACGAACTAGGGCATCAGGAAATCAAAATGGCGAAAAACACTGCCTCCCTGCCCTTTGTATTCAAGCACGTTGCCCTGATGCCAGATGTTCACCTTGGTAAAGGTGCTTTGGTCGGTTCTGTAATTGCTACTAAGGAAGCGATAATTCCTGCTGCTGTCGGAGTAGATATTGGTTGCGGGATGGCAGCTATTAAGACTGCTTACACTGCTGATCAATTAGAAGGCAAACTCAAGAAAATTCGTCTGGATATTGAGGCAGCAATTCCAGTTGGGTTCAATCAAAATAAGGACACCGACAAAACAGTTGATAATTGGCAAGGCTGGCAGCAGTTCAAAGATTTGCATCCCGGCGTACAACATTTAGAATCCAAAGCGATGAAGCAAATGGGTTCATTAGGCGGAGGAAATCATTTTATTGAGGTTTGCCTAGATACTGAAAACAGTGTGTGGCTAATGCTGCATTCTGGTTCACGCAATATCGGCAATATGTTGGCACAATGCCACATTAGTACAGCTAAGGAACTCACCAGACTTGCTAATACGCAACTACCAGATTCAGATTTAGCTTATTTTGTCCAAGGTACACCGGAGTTTGCCGCATACTGGCGCGATTTACAATGGGCGCAAAACTACGCCCGATTCAACCGAGAAGCGATGATGGCACGTTTCAAGCGGATTATTGAAAAACATTTAGCAGGTGGCAAACAAGCTAAACCACTATTGGAGGTTAATTGTCATCATAACTATGCAGAGCAGGAAGTTCATTTTGGTGAAGAAGTTTATGTCACCCGCAAGGGTGCGGTTCGCGCTCGTGAACAAGACTATGGCATAATTCCTGGTTCGATGGGGGCTAAATCTTTCATTATTAAAGGGAAAGGTAATGCCCACAGCTATTGTTCTTGCAGTCACGGGGCGGGGCGGTTGATGTCACGCAATAAGGCAAAGGAAAACTTTAGCCTTGATGATTTGCTTGAACAAACTCAAGGGGTTGAATGTCGTAAGGATACAGGGATTTTAGACGAAATTCCTGGTGCTTACAAACCTATTGAGCAGGTAATGGCAAATCAGTCTGATTTGGTCGAGGTAGTAGCAACTCTGAAGCAGGTTGTGTGTGTGAAGGGGTAAAAAATCCTCAATATGGTATAAAGGAAATCGGACAGGCAGACCTATAAATAGGCTATAAATTAGCGACAATTGAAACCGCTTAAAAATTATTTAGAGGGTATGTGGAGGTAGTGCTATGTCAGATTTAGATCGTGGAATTATGAAGTTTAAGGGGGCTGATTCCCCAAAAGCAGTGATTATCTCATCTGTGCTAGTTTTAGGTGGCATCGGCTTCCTACTTTGGTGGGCATTGCAAAGTGCCTATGTGGTTAATTAAATAGGTAACTCGCAGAGTAGGTTTGCACTAAGGATAACAAGCTGTGGTGCGATCGCTCTTTTTGCACTTACCTTTAAAAATTGGGTTTAAAACCCCTGAATCAGCACTGCTTCGTGTTAAAATCTTAGTGGTCTAACAAACCCGCCCTAGTCGAAGATACTCCGAAATAAATAACAAGGTTGAAAGTCCTGCTACGGGTTGAGATTAGATATAGGGGAAGCGGAAGTAAGGCAATGGTAAAAACAAGTCCAACCTTGAACGCAAATTCAAACAAAACAAGTATTTGTTTTTAGTCGCGGTGGGACACATCGAGACTCAAAACGGACGGGGAGAGAGGGTAAGACTTTCAGCAAAAGAAAGCGCATCTCGATGAATCGTCAACTCCATTCAACGACTACCCGTTTTACGGGTAGCGTGGCGAGGAATCACCGTACATCGACGGTCGGTGAGGATGTCAAAAACTAATCTCAACATAAGCATGGGGCAAGCCTTCTCGGATTGCCCCATACTCATAATTAATAGTTTTCTAATCTTTAACACTAGCTGTGCCACCCAGACTTAGTGAGTAGCAAATATCAGCAGACTCAAACTATCTGTAAATTACGACTTGCTTGCCTCATCTTGTAGGCGAGATACAACATTGTAATCATCCGCACCTGCGGGAGTTCTAGATTCGGAAACACCTTCGGTTGCACCACCAATGGCTTTCCATGCTGCAAAACCACCCTTGAGTTCAGCTACACACTCAAAACCAGCTTGGCGCAATGAAGAAGCGGCACTCGCAGTTGCTTCGTCGGTTTCGCCATAAACATAAATATCGCGGCTGGGTTCTAGGCTAGATTTAGCGCGGTCTACCAACTGATCCACAGGCATCGCCATTGCGCCCATGATATGACCATCGTTGAATGTCTCGCGATCGCGCACATCAAGAATTGTAAAAGCTGGTTCGCCCCATTCTAAACGTGATTTCAAATCTTCAACTGAAGATTGACTTTTCATTCCTGGTGGAGTAGGGGTAACTTCAGGCATATTATCTTTAGCGCCTTTAATTGAGTCAGCTACCTTATTGGTAACATTCTCAACACCTTCTGTAATTTTGTCTTTAGCGTTTTCCAAGTTTTCTGAAATGTTTGACATGATTTAAAATCTCATTACTTAACTTTAAATGAAATTTAGCAATGAATTTATACTTAACTTCTCTTTCTTGGGAGGTAATATATAATTTATCTAACTTTAGACAGACGTGATTATCTAAATTTGTCTGCCATGCGATTAGTCCCAATGATTATTGAATATAATATTTATCATTTTTAGAAAGTATGCCAGGATTTTGTGATAGATATATAAATATGTTTTTGTTTAAATACTGAATTAAGATTTTTTACTCCTAAAGTAATTAGTTAAAAAAAATGTTGTTAAGAAATATTTTGATTTTTTAAACATCAATTTAAATTAATATAAAATTACCAAATTAAGTACTGAAACTAATTTTTGATTCAAATTAGGTAATACAAGCAAAAATTATAGTAAAAATAAATCGCAGAAATTCTGTTAAAATGTTAATTATATGAATTCCTAGTTAAATATCTTTAAATGATCTGCCATATCATAAATAAGTCAATAAAAATTACCTCATACAAAGAATAAATAATATGGCACTTGGTATTCAACCTTTGCCCACAGAGGTAGTAAACTTAATTGCTGCTGGAGAGGTGATTGACTCTATGGCAGCAGTTGTACGTGAATTGGTAGAAAATGCTTTAGATGCTAGAGCCAAAAGAATTGTAGTATCTTTATATCCCGATCAGTGGCGGGTGCGCGTTGCCGATAATGGCAGTGGTATGGTGCTAAGTGATTTAGTACAAGCAGCAGTTGCACATAGTACTAGCAAAATCCGCCAATGCGAAGATTTATGGAAGATTACTAGCTTAGGATTTCGTGGCGAAGCTTTACATAGCATAGCTCAGTTGGCATCTTTAGAGATTTTGAGCCGTGCAAGTAACAGTAGTGAGGGGTGGAGTGTTACTTATAATGCTCAAGGGGAAGCGGTTGATGTTTCGGCTTTTGCGATCGCACCTGGTACTGTAGTTACAGTATCTAATTTATTTGGTAGTTGGGCTGCTCGTCGTCAAGGTTTACCCCCGATGTCGCAACAAATGCGAGCAGTGCAAGCTATTATTCATCAAATTGCTTTATGTCATCCCCATGTTACTTGGAATGTACAGCAAAATGGACGCGAGTGGTTCAGTATTAGTCCTGGTGTTACAGCTAGACAAATTTTACCTCAGTTATTGCAGCAAGTAAGGTTAAGCGATCTGCAACAACTAACAATTAAAGTACCTACGCCGCAAGCTGTGGGGGTGCAGGGAAATGAGGGTGTAGGGGAGAATAAACCAGATAATACTTCAATTTATAACTCATCTGATCAAAATAGTTATGTAAATTCCTCACTATATATAGTATTAGGATTACCCGATAGATGCCATCGCAGACGTGCTGACTGGGTGCGAGTAGCTACCAATAGACGGATGGTGCGATCGCCTCAATTAGAGCAAACTATATTAGGAGCATTTCAGCGTACTTTACCACGCGATCGCTATCCTATTTGTTTTCTGCATTTAGATATTTCTCCTCATCAAATAGACTGGAACCGTCATCCCGCCAAAGCAGAAATTTACCTACACCATCTTACTTATTGGCAAGAACAAGTAGCGCAAGCAATTGAGCAAGTTTTGCGAATAAATCCAGAACTTCTTCCAGAGACACTGCATACAGAAAGAGTGACACAATTACTTAAAGCTTCTGAAGCTCAAGGTGGTTATAATGTCGGGCGTTCAATTCAAGAATCACCACCGAAGCAAAGCACAAATAAAGTTAATGATATTGGATTGATTGAACTAAGAGCGATCGCACAAGTTCACAATACTTATATAGTGGCAGAACATCCCACTGGATTATGGTTAGTAGAACAACATATTGCCCATGAGCGAGTATTATACGAGCAATTATGCGATCGCTGGCAACTTATCCCCTTAAAATCGCCAGTAATTCTCACCCAGCTAACACCAGCGCAACTAGAACAACTTCAACGATTAAATCTTGATGTTCAACCATTTGGTGAACAAATATGGGCAATTCGTACAGCACCAGAAATTTTAGCGCAACGAGATGATTGCCAAAACGCCTTATGGGAAATTAGCTTAGGAGGTGACTTACAAACTGCCCAAGTAGCAACCGCCTGTCGTAGTGCCATCCGTAATGGTACACCCTTAAGTCTCAAAGAAATGCAGACCTTATTAGATCAGTGGAAAAATACGCGCAACCCTCGTACTTGTCCACACGGACGACCAATTTATTTATCCTTAGAAGAATCTGCCCTAGCACGTTTCTTTAAGCGTCATTGGGTGATTGGTAAAAGTCATGGTATATAACCCACTAACGATTAAAAAAGATCAAAGGCAAACCTCCCCCTCCCCTTATTAAGGGGAGGGGGTCGGGGGGTGGGGTAATGCGTTTAATTAGGTTGACATACTTATGAACAATACGACAATCGCATCTGTTTCATTAAACATTGTTTTATTATTTATAATAATATTATTACTGTATCAAAAAGGCTCAGTCAATAAAGCTTTTATTGATTTTTGTGCAAGTGTATCATTACCCACAGACAATTTAATTACAAAATCTTGGTGGATAAGGGAAGTTAGCCATCAAGTCAGCTTGACGCAATCTCAGGAATACAATACTTGCATATTTGGTGACTCAATTACTTCTCCTCTCAGCAATACATTAGGTGAACATACTTTTAACTTTGCTCTCAAAGGCATGAGTAGTGTTTCTCTAATTGAACAACTAAACAAATTAGCTGCTGCTCATGTTAGATGTCAAAAAGCAATTATCGCCATTGGTACAAACGATGCTTGTTACCACATTGATGATGATACTTTTATTAATAATATGCAGCAAGCAATATCTTTAGTAAGAGAAATGGGTGCTAATCAGGTAATTTTAATTCCTACTTTTTACTCAACTGTTGCAGCAAGTCTCAATCCATTATTAGCAGGTACAATTACCAGAATTGAAGAAATTAACCAATTAATTCATCAAATTGCCGAAAGTCAAAATGTTGCCGTAAATGCGGAATGTATACAGGAGTTATTTGAAGGGAAAGCACTGAAAAAAAGTTTAACTACTGATGGTGTCCATCTCAATGCTGATGGACAACAGATATATCGACAAGGATTAATAAAGCTCATTAGTAGCATTGGTACTTGATCCTAGTAGCATCAACAACAAAGAGTAAATATTGTCGTTTTTGTTGTCAAAAATAAATAACTGAGTGGGATAAATTTATGAAAATTGAGCGAATCCAAACAATTACCATTTCTATCAAGACTTTGATCCTGGGTTTATCTATTGCGGGTGGTAGTGTATTTGCCCAAACACTAACTTTGCCTCAAAATTTAATTCCTTTAAACTCGGCTGAAGGAGAAATTTTATTAATTGGCAGTCAAGCCAGAAAAGACTATTTGCCCCTAAGCATACACTTTGTTACCCAGAAGAATCAAGCTTATTGTGGGGTTGCCAGTATGGTAATGGTGTTGAATGCTTTGGGTATTCCTGCACCGGAAGCGCCGGAGTATTCTCCTTTTAATATGTTTACTCAAGACAACTTCTTTAATAATGAAAAAACAACTAATGTTGTCTCTGCTGATGTTGTTTCTAAGAAAGGGATGACCTTAGATCAATTAGGTGGATTAATGGAAAGCAAAGATGTTAAAGTCAAAGTTTACCACGCAGCCGACACTAATTTATCAGAATTCCGCCAATTAATTGCAGATAATTTAAAACAGCCTGGTAATTTTGTTTTAGTCAACTACTTGCGAAAAGCGATTGGGCAAGAAACAGGAGGACATATATCCCCAATTGCGGCTTATAATAAGCAGACAGATCGGTTTTTAATCTTAGATGTTTCTCGCTACAAATATCCTCCAGTTTGGGTGAAAGCAGAAGAACTATGGCAGGCGATCGCCACTGTTGATTCTGATGGCGGGAAAACACGGGGTTTTGTATTGGTAAGTCGAGATTAATAAGGCTTCACCCTAAAAGCATCTTAAAAACCCAATTCCATGTAATTAAAAGATTAATTAAATAAGCCTGCTTATGCAGGCTTATTTTGTATTGTTTTCCAGCCTAAAGGCTGGGTAAATTTGAGACAATGAAACTTAATTTATTTACCTATTGCTTTGCCGATCGCTTCTTGTGCTTTTTCAATTAAATTAGAATCAGAATTTTCTGCTTGAGAGGATACTACTGTTTTTTCGTTAGCCTTTTCGCCATAATCAAATAATTCATTGGCATTCTGCGATGCTTGCTTATCCTCTTCTAAAAGACCTGTAGCTTCACTATATTCATAAGCGCGGTCAATTTTTTCCTGTGGAGTTAGATGACGTGGAGGAGTAGAAAGTGCATAACTTGGCTGTTGAAATAAAAGAAATAAACTACAAAAGCTAGTTACTATTATTAAGCTGAATGTCAGCGCGACCTTAAATAAGCTTTTTTGAATAGCTAATGAAAACTGAGACATACTGCTTTCCTCAAAATTTGATTTTTACAAGCTGTAATAGCTGGATTTATGTAAATAAAAATTATTTACAATAACACAACTTATTCTGATTTTCTAACTAAAAAAATGCTTCTACCCGCAGGCACATAAATTTTATGGCTTTAACCATGATCGATTAATTTGGATACCTCGGCTTTCCATTGTTTGTTCAAATAAATCTGTCGGCAATGCTTGTTCTACAACCCAAACACCAGGCTTATTGAGTTTGCCATCAAGCATTAGTTGAGCAAGACTGCCAGTGCCACAGGCGGCTGCAACTGATGTATTTTTATGTACTAAAGTTGAGCAATAACTTGCTGGTTGTCCATCCTTGCTACCTGTAACTTCAGAACGAATCGCTACGCCAACACCACTGAGTTTGTCAGTAAAATCGGTCATGCGGTGACTAACATGAGCAAGAAATTCAATTACTGCTGAATTTCTCAGCCAACTAGCGGGCCACCAGTGGGCAACACTCCAAGTAAGATAGTTATAAAAATCTGGGACTGTACCAAATTTAGTAATTACAGTTTTGACAGGAAAGGTGTCTGGTAAGGTGAATGTTTCTGGCATATCGAACCAGTAAACACCAGTACGACCGTAAGGCGCTGGAAATTGAATCATTTCGCGATCGCTATACGGTTTTACCATCTCCCATTTACCGTTGATCCACGATTCAAACTCACGGCGTAACCCCAAAAATGTCGTTCGCATCACCGTAACACCAGCACCACCAGATCCAGCTACTACATAACTTAAGTGAATGCGTTCTGCTTCATCTAGTTGCTCAACGCCCTCTCGCACCATGCTATTAGAAATACCAGGGAAAATGCCTGTGTTAACGATCGCTGTCACCCCAGCAGCTTCAGCTTCAGGTTTGCAGTCAAGCACTTTACGAGTAAAAGAACGGTGATCGCTGACATCTAGATAGTTGACACCTTGTTCTATGCAACTTTTAAGAACTTTAGCATCGCGATAGTGAAACGGACCAGCACAATGGATTACCAGATTTGAGGATGCGATCGCATTTTTTAGGCTATCCTCCTCATCCAAATCTATTGCCAAAAATTTCACCTGCGAACCTAGCTGGGAACCTAACGCGGTTCCATTGGCTGAATTCCTGCCTGTAATAATAATTTCAGCATCAGTATGAGCAATTAAATCTTGTGCCACACTGCTACCTATCCGTCCTGTCCCCCCAAGAATTAAAACTTTGTTCATTGATAATTGTTAATTGATAATTGTTAATTGATCCTTACAGTTCATCATTTTTGTGTGTTTCTCTTCATCGGTAGTAAGAATGACATCTGATCTATAAAAAAGATGATTTTGGAGTTAAAGAAATAATTTTATGCGTAGATTTGCTATTACGGTCTGGTACGGCGGTGTTGCATTGCTCTTCATCGGCATTTTTCTGATCTTGATAGGCATCGCGTCCTCAGCCTACATAATTTTGTTTGGAATCTTGTCTGTCTGGTTTGGTTTCTGGCTATGTCAGCGTGGAGGCAGGCTATGGGAAGGTAATAAAGGTAACGGAAAAACTGCCAAAAAACTTAAATAGAATCGCTTAATAATTTCCGCAATTTGTCAATCCGTAATTATACTGATTCAACTAATTAAGATTGTTTAAATATCCCTAATCTTTCCCTAGCCTGTGTCAATTTTAGGTTGATATGCTGGAAACAGGGGCAATTTTTTGATAAAGATTTACAAGCGATCGCACTTTACTCACTCTTCACTCGCACTTGCGATCGTAATAATATCCAACCCACTACTACCAAAACCGCACTTAAAGCCAAAAATCCCAAATCCCAAGCAAGTTCATTTGCCCCTGATTTCACATGATGAATGCCCAAAATGTGGTGATCGATTAAACCCTCAATTAAATTAAAACTACCTGCACCAATAGCCAAACAAGCACCAAATATTTTTGGCGAACTCAAAATATTTCCCACCTGACTAGCACGCCAGAGCAAAACCAACCCAACGGCTATAATTATATATATCCCCCACAAAAAAAATCCATCCCAAAGGGTATTTAATTCTAAATTATAAGTGTTAGTGATTGGTTTAACACTTGATAGCATATGATGCCATTTCAAAATTTTGTGCAGCACAATTCCATCAAATAATCCTGCTAGTCCTATTCCCAACAAAATACCAGCAGCAATCATTAATTCAGAGTTATTTTGTGGTTTTTCCATACAAGCTTTTTGGGATAACTCATTGATTTAATTGAGAGTAAAGCTTGTTAGTCAACTCAGCCATTGTACTAAAGTAGGATTTAGATATAAATGTATGACTTACGCACTTTCATGCTTGAAATCTAGATCCCAGATCATACTCTTCTTCCTTGGCGTTCTTTGCGTCTTGGCGGTTTTTCAAATAAGTATTTTTTAGGCTGGAAGGGAGTAAGTAGGGGCAAACCCTACACCCCGTGTATAGAAAGCAGTTTTGCATCAGTCGTGTAAATATTTAAATTAATTCTTAATTCCCGTTGTCGCAATACCACGAATAAACTGCTTTTGACCAATAATAAAGAGTAAAACCACTGGCACAGTAGCAATCACTACTGCTGCCATTAATAATTCCCAACTATTAGTAAATTGCTCTTGAAAATCTGCCAAAGCTAACTGCACTGTTCTTAACTCTGGTCGCGTTGTAAATACTAAAGGCTTAAATAAATCATTCCACTCACCAATAAAGGTAAATAGAAACAGCGTCACCAAAGCTGGTCGAGATAACGGCAGCATGACGCGCCACAAAATTTGCAGTCGGTTAGCGCCATCAAGTGCCGCAGCTTCTTCTAATTCCACTGGGATAGTTAAAAAATATTGGCGCAATAGAAAAATTCCAAATCCACTCGCTGCTGTTGGTAAAATTAATGCCCAATAAGTGTTAATTAAATGTCCCCATTTCAATACTAAAAAAATCGGAATTACTAATATTTGAAACGGAATCACCAAAGTTGCCAAGACAATCAGCAATACTGCTTGCCGTCCCCTAAATTTTAATCTTGCCAAAGCATAACCTGCTAATGCCGACGTGACAATTTGAAATCCTGTCACCGCTAAAGCTACTAAAGTTGAATTAGCAAACGCTAACAAAAAGTTACCACGCTGCCAAGCTGCCTGATAATTCGCTACAGTGAATTTGGATAGTATCAGGGATTGCCCTGGGGTAGCGCCAGTAGTTGTCAGGGAAGTAATTAATACTACAGCTAGTGGTAACAATACTACAAGTGCGATCGCCAGCAGTAAAACTAAACTTAGCGATTTCCAAATGCTGACTGAAAGTTGGTATAAATGTGTTTTAGGCATTAATACTCATTTACGTTTATGCTTATAGAATCAGATGGAATTTTATTCCAATTGGGGAACAGTTTAAACCAGTGGTAAGGTCTAAGATAGAAGTTTGTTAAGTTAAGTTAAACTAGCATTTTGAAACTCACCCTCAATTTACAGGGTTGACCTATCTTGTATCAGCTTAGTTAAGAACACAGGAGATCATCCATTTATGGCGCAAATTGCAGCCAGCATTGACTTCCAGAGCGAAACATATAAAGATGCCTATAGTCGCATCAATGCGATCGTAATTGAAGGTGAACAAGAAGCATACGAAAATTACACTAAACTAGCTGAACTACTACCAGAATCTAAGGATGAGTTGATCCGCTTATCCAAGATGGAGATGCGTCACAAGAAAGGATTTGAAGCTTGTGGTCGCAATCTTCAAGTTACAGCAGATTTAGAATTTGCTCGTAACTTCTTTTCCAGACTGCACGAAAACTTTAAGGTTGCAGCAGAAGCAGGTGAAATTGTCACCTGCTTGCTAATTCAATCACTGATTATAGAATGCTTTGCGATCGCAGCATACAACATCTATATACCTGTTGCCGATGACTTTGCCCGCAAAATTACTGAAGGCGTAGTCAAAGATGAGTACACTCACCTGAATTTTGGTGAAGTTTGGCTCAAAGAACACTTTGAAGAATCCAAAGCTGAACTAGAAACAGCCAATCGTCAGAACTTACCCATAGTTTGGCAGATGCTTAATCAAGTTGCCAAGGATGCTGGTGTTTTGGCAATGGAAAAAGATGCCTTAGTGGAAGACTTTATGATTGCCTACGGCGAAGCCCTGAGTAATATTGGCTTTACCACTCGCGATATCATGCGGATGTCTGCCTACGGTCTTACCGCAGCTTAGTAATCAAGTTTGGCACAAAATGTAGAGACGTTGTATACAACGTCTCTACATTTTATTTTGGTTAATATAATATAATTAATCAACTAAACAGAATATTGCCTTGATTAAATATGGTGATAGAAATGTTATTTAACCATAATATCACTTGTATACTTTTGGCTGAGAGGGCAAGTAACAGATTTTTCTCGTGACCAATCTGTAAAGGTAGTTTCATTTTTGTAATGTCGAGGAGTTTGGAGTAATAAGCGCCAAGCAACACCCGCATCTAATATATATTTTTCACTTTTCTCAGGATAATGAGTTGTAATTAACTCTTGAACCAAGGGATAATAATCAGAATTTATCCCTGGAAAAATATGATGTTCGGCGTGGTAAGAAAAATTGAAATGTAATAAATCAAAGATTTTAGGAACCCGCAGAGACAAACTATTAATTAGTGGATCATTAACACTGGTCATTTGGCATACCATGTGATTGGTATAAATATAAAACATCACCCCAGCATAGCCAATTGCTATTGGTAAAAAGTAACTCAAAATTAGTTTAATTGGGTTAAATTCTAGGTATGCCATAATACTGAGGTGTATCATAAAGATTACCAAAGATTCCCAGGCGATTGCTCTACGATCCTTAGCACTAACCGTAAACGCAGCAGGCACATAATCAACAGTTTCACGATTAAATAACAGCACAGAAGTTAAATTGCGAAAAGTGTGTACTCCCCATGCACTTGTCATACCCACCGTTAACCAAAAAGGATTCACCTCAGCAGAAGGTACAAATAAATTTTGAATCCATTTTCCCCAAGTTTTAGGTTGTTCGTCTAAATAATTGCGATCCGGATCTCCAAAATTATTTGTATTCTTGTGATGCACACGGTTATGAACTGCTTTCCATAATGTTGGTGGCATCCACAACATTGTTAATCCTAATAAGCTGATCAACCTCATCAAACGGGGGTTTCTAATCACGCTACCGTGCATGAGGTCATGAGATGTAAACAATAAAGCAATTATACTATTACCCATTACCACAGCTAAGGGTAAATAAAGCCACAAATAATATACAGACCACTGCTCCAACTTATCTGCAATTATCCAACCTAAAACCAAAATCACTAAATTAATCAACAAAATTACTAACTTGTTGATATTCGGGGCAAATGCTTCAGGGGGAAGAAATGTGCGTAATTTTTTCGCATACTCTGCTTGTAAAATAAAATCTATATCTTCGGGAACAGGCATAAAACTTGAAAGTTGGTTAACAGGACTCATCGGCAAATTTTCAATTATTAAATTATTAATAAATAAAACGTTATAGCGCAAAAACACTTCTACACTATAGCCTAAAGACTAAAAGTTAATGTAGAGGTAATTATGACTTCTAATTCTTTCTTGCAAGACATCGAAAAATACCTTCCTTTAGTTGGGGATGTACATATCAAAACCCCACTTGCATATCAGGCAACTAGAGGGGCTGTATCTGTAGTTAACACGCTACAAATGGCAGCAGCAGAAGCTTATATTAATGGATTGGAAGTCCCAGATTTCCTATTAGAAGGGCTGTTTGATAGTTTTATGCCCGTCTTTTTTCGTTATTTTCCCTCACTTCTTGCACCTTATGATTGGGTTTTAAAAGAAACCGATCATCTCGCGGAAGGTTCAAAGGATTTGATGAAACTCCAGTATGACCTTCCTCAAGGAATGCTGAATAAAATGTTGGGTGACGGGCAACTCATTTATCCTAAATACAGCATGGCATTGTGGGAAAAAGGAGCATCTAACCTTGAACAAGCCCAAATGCAAATGCTCGATGATGTAATCGAGAAACTAGACATCAAGGACGGAGATCGGATCTTAGATTTTGGATGTGGTTGGGGCTGCGTTCCAAATTACATCCTTTCCAAATTCCCAAATGTCACGTTTACAGGGATTAATTTGAGCCACGAACAATGCGAATATATGCGCGGTAAAATGCAAGATCCCGCCAGCTACCTGAGTTCAGGTCGGTTTACTCTGTATGAAGGGGATTTGAATGATGCAAACTTTGATCAAAAATTTGATAAAATTCTTTCAATTGGGGTTTTTTGCCATGTAGGGAATTTAACGAAAGCTTTTGAGAAATTAGCGTCTTTCCTTAATGATAATGGGAAAGTATTCATTCACATTATCACAGTCCGCACCCCTAATCATATATCTAGCGTTTACACTCATCAATACATTTTTCCTCACGGTCGTTTCTGGAATTACGATGCTGTTCCTAGCCATAATAAAGACCTGAAAACCATTAAGAGGTGGTATTTAAATGGCTATAATTACTCGACAACTTTTGCCACCTGGTTGAAAAATTTTGATAATCATCAGGCGATCGTCAAAGATTTAGAATATGGCATGGATTATGCTAAGTTCCGTCGGATTTGGCGTTTTTATTTGATTTGGTTTGTTCGCAATTTTGCTAGTTGTAATGGCGAATATAATGGCAATGGTCAGTTTTTACTGGTTCATGCTTAGTCAGTGCGTTGGCGTAGCCTACCGTAGGTAATCGCACTATGACCATCATCCAATAGCAACAAGCTTTTACCAAATCTGCTGATTTAGGAGTAGTTCATGCCAACTGGATCAGCAGATTTATACTGTTGCTCAGAGGAGCGGCAATTTTTTGTACAATTGTTAAGAGGCTTTAACGATTTTAATCTTTAATCCTAAATTCCGCCTGATCCGCAGGTATACCTACAGCAATTCATGTTTGGTCTAATCGGTCACCTTACCAGTTTGGAACACGCTCAAGCCGTCGCTAAAGAGCTAGGCTATCCAGAATACGCCAATCAAGATTTGGATTTTTGGTGCAGTGCGCCACCCCAAATCGTCGATCACATTACTGTCACTAGCATTACTGGTCAAAAAATTGAAGGTCAGTATGTTGAATCATGCTTTCTACCAGAAATGCTTGCTAATCGCCGGATTAAGGCAGCTATCCGTAAAATCCTAAACGCGATGGCTCATGCTCAAAAGCATGGCATTAACATTACAGCCTTGGGAGGCTTTTCTTCAATTATTTTTGAAGAATTTAACTTGCACGAAAGTAAGCAGGTTCGCAATGTCAAGTTAGAGTTTGATCGTTTTACTACAGGTAATACTCATACTGCTTACATTCTTTGTCGTCAAGTAGAACAAGCATCTCAAAAACTAGGCATTGATTTGTCTAAGGCGACAGTTGCAGTAGTCGGGGCTACGGGTGACATTGGCAGTGCTGTTTGTCGTTGGCTAGATGCCCGCACTGATGTAGCAGATTTGTTATTGGTGGCACGCAATCAAGAACGACTGCAAAACCTACAAGAGGAACTGGGAAGAGGCAAAATCTTAAAGCTAGAAGAAGCTTTGCCTTTGGCTGATATTATTGTCTGGGTTGCCAGTATGCCAAAAGGTGTGGAAATTGATCCAGCTACTTTAAAGCAACCTTGTTTGCTGATAGATGGCGGATATCCTAAAAATATGTCAACGAAAGTTCAGCATCCAGGTGTATGTGTCCTTAATGGTGGGATTGTTGAGCATTCTTTGGATATTGACTGGAAAATTATGAAAATCGTCAATATGGAAGCGCCAGCACGCCAGTTGTTTGCTTGTTTTGCAGAAGCAATGCTATTGGAATTTGAGAAATGGCATACTAACTTTTCTTGGGGACGAAATCAGATTACTGTTGAAAAGATGGATCAAATTGGTCTGGTGTCTGTTAAACATGGTTTCCGACCTTTATTAAGCTAATACATAGCACTCTGCACCGTCAGCAGTCAGCAGTCAGCAAAAAAAACTAACAATATCTAATACTTTAGGTTTAAACTACTGACTGATAGCTGATAGCTATACTCTTGATGGTCATAAATCTGGGTTTTTGCTTAAATTTTCTAAGGTTAAAAAATCTCTTTTCAATGACCAATGACCGATGACCTATGCCCAATGACTAACTATGCCAAGTACTGAGCGTAAGCCGTTACTTTTAGATTTTGAAAAACCGCTTGCCGATCTGGAGACACGAATTGAACAAATTCGTGAACTAGCTGAAGAAAACAACGTCGATGTCTCTGAGCAGATTCGTCAGTTGGAGGCACGAGCGGTGCAACTTCGCTCTGAGATTTTTAGTAGTTTATCGCCATCTCAACGACTGCAAGTAGCTCGTCATCCCCGCCGTCCTAGTACTTTGGACTATATTCAGGCAATAACTGATGAATGGATGGAATTACATGGCGATCGCGGCGGTGCTGATGACCCTGCTTTAGTTGGTGGTGTGGCTCGTTTGGCAGGTCGCCCTGTGGTGATGTTAGGTCATCAAAAAGGTCGTGACACTAAAGATAATGTGGCGCGTAACTTTGGGATGGCTTCTCCTGGTGGCTACCGTAAGGCGATGCGCTTGATGGAACACGCTAATCGCTTTGGGATGCCAATTTTGACGTTTATTGATACTCCTGGCGCTTGGGCGGGTATTGAGGCGGAAGAGTTGGGACAGGGAGAAGCGATCGCATATAACCTCCGCGAAATGTTCCGCTTAGATGTGCCAATTATTTGTACAGTAATTGGCGAAGGTGGTTCCGGTGGCGCTTTGGGTATTGGTGTAGGCGATCGCTTATTAATGTTTGAGCATTCTGTCTACACTGTTGCTAGTCCTGAAGCTTGTGCTTCTATTCTGTGGAAAGATGCCGCCAAAGCTCCCCAAGCAGCAGAAGCTTTAAAAATCACAGCTTGGGATTTGAAAAACCTTGGTATTCTCGACCAAATATTAACGGAACCTTTAGGGGGCGCTCATGCCGATCCTGTAAAGGCTGCGTCCATCCTTAAAAACACTCTGTTGGATAATTTGGAAGAACTCAGCAGACTAACTCCTCAACAGCGACGAGATTTGCGATACCAAAAATTCCGTAATATGGGCGTATTTTTAGAAGTACCTGCCTAATGATAGTTACATTTGTTACAGAAATTTGGGCAAATGATATAATTTTACAGGCTCAATTATCAATGATCAATTTCCCGTATATTTGCCCCTAACTTGAATTATGGAAAATCAAAAAATATTTTGTTATTTCAAGGCTTCAAGTAAAATTGTGGGGTAATTGATAATTGATAATTGATAATTGTTAATTGTTAATTGTTGAATGAGTTTTATTTCTAGAACCGAGAAATCTGCTCTGATCACAGGAGCAAGTAGTGGGATTGGCAAAGCGACTGCTTTAGAATTTGCTAAAGCTGGAATTAATTTAGCCTTAGTTAGCCGTTCTCCAGAAAAGTTAGAGGCTGTAGCTCAAGCAGCTATTGAGGCTGGGGTAAAAGCAAAAGCTTATATCCTAGACTTAGCTGAAGTTGAGCAAGTCAAAGAAAAAATTAGTGCGATCGCATCTGATTTTGGCTCTATAGATATTTTGGTGAATAATGCGGGTATGGGGTACACTAACACCCTCAGTGATACCTCCCTAATAGATTGGCAACAGGTAATTAACCTAAATCTCACCAGTGTATTTCAGTGCATTCAAGGGATATTACCGATGATGCGCGATCGCGGACAAGGGACAATTATTAATGTTGCTTCTATTGCTGCCAAACAAGTTTTTCCCCAATGGGGAGCTTATAGCGTCAGTAAATTTGGCATAATGGCTCTTTCTAAAACCCTAGCAGCAGAAGAACGCCAGAACGGAATTCGCGTTACAGCTATTTGTCCAGGTTCCGTCAATTCTTCTTTGTGGGATACAGAAACAGTGAAAGCCAACTTTGACCGTTCCGCAATGCTAACCCCAGAAGTTGTCGCGCAGTCAATTCTGCATACAACACTTTTACCTGCATCGGCAGTAATTGAAGAGTTAATTTTAATGCCTAATGTTGGCACTTTTTAATCTACTGCCTTTTTAGCTAGTTATACCTACTTCACATCACAATTTGAGACTAGATTTATCATGACTATTGCTCATCCCGACAGTGCCAAAGACTCTCAATCTGCGATCGGTAATACAGAGATAAGGGTAGAAACGCGCCCTGATCGCAATACATTAAACGGTCGGGAACCTAATTTGCAACGCCCCTCGGAAGAAATCCATGATGAGATGATGGACGCTGTAACCACGCTGTTATTAGGGGTGGGCGAAGATCCACAACGGGAAGGTTTACTAAAAACTCCCAAGCGCGTTGCTGAAGCAATGCGGTTTCTCACCAGTGGCTATACCCAATCTTTAGAAGAACTTGTCAACGGCGCAATCTTTGATGAGGGTCATAATGAAATGGTTCTCGTCCGAGATATTAATGTGTTTAGCTTGTGCGAACACCATATGTTACCGTTTATGGGCAAAGCTCACGTTGCTTATATTCCTAACCAGAAGGTTGTGGGATTAAGCAAGTTAGCTAGAATTGTGGAAATGTATTCTCGGCGTTTACAAGTACAAGAGCGACTAACACGCCAAATTGCTGAAGCAGTTCAAACTATTTTGGAACCAAAAGGTGTGGCTGTTGTGATGGAAGCCAGCCATATGTGTATGACGATGCGGGGGGTACAAAAACCTGGTTCTTGGACAGTGACAAGTGCAATGCTTGGTATTTTTCAAGAGGAGCAAAAAACTCGTGAAGAGTTTCTCAATTTGATTCGTCACCAACCTGCTTTCTTTTAACTGATGGGGAGTTTGAGGGGCTATAATTCCCACGCTGTAATGTACTCCATTCAGCGTCGGGTAATTCAAGTCCTGATCTTAATGCAGTTTCGCCCAGCGCCTTTGGCGTTATACAGTGCCTGATCTGCCGCTTGCAATAACTCATCTTCTGTGGTGCCGTTGGTAGGAAACATGGCTATGCCGCCGGAAATCGTAGAGTAGATTTCTCTATCTTCGGTTTTCACTTTTAATGCCTGAAAAGCTAGGCGAATTTTTTCTGCTAGTTGGTAAGCTCGCTCCAAAGAAACCGAGGGCAGAACCAAGACAAATTCTTCACCCCCCATCCGACAAGCAATATCACCAGTGCGAACCTGACTGAGCAATAGCGGCCCAAATGCTTGCAAAACATCATCACCTGCTTTATGCCCGAAGGTGTCGTTGATCTTTTTGAAGTAATCAATGTCTAGCATAATTAGGGCGACTGAATACCCTCCATTAAGGGCGCGAGCTAATTCTTTTGGCACAACCTCATCAAAGTAGCGACGATTGAGTAAGCCTGTGAGCTTGTCTCGAATCACCTGTTCACGTAACTGAGCTTGCAAGCCTTCAATCGCTAGGAGTTGGCTGTGGAGACGTTCGTTGACTTTTCGGAGTTCAATTTCGGCTTGGTAACGTTGGGTAATGTCGCGCAAAACAATCAATCGTCCGCTAAATCTTCCATAGCGATCGCGCAACTGTTTGATCTCCAGATCGACCATAGCCTGAGCTAGCTGAATCTCAACTTGGTCATTTTTGTTTTGGTAGCAGACTCTCAGAATATTTGGGTGCTGGGCTAAAACTACTGCTATCGGTTGCCCTACGCATTTTGTTGTTGTACCGATCAGAGATTGAGCCGCCGGATTTAGATCTACAATTCGGTTTCGCACATCTAGGACGAGTACGCCGTCACTCATGCTTTCGATCAAAGTATCACGGGCGATCGGGACAACATCAAATAACCGAAAGCGAAACAAACTATCTGAGAAGGCTAAACCCGTCACTAGAAAACTCATAGGCGTAATATTGAGACCGGGGGGGGCTAGATTTAGCATATACAAGGTGCTGGCGATCAGGGGCGCTGTACAACCGATGAGGACAGATCCCGCTTGGCGACGGTATACCATCGAAGGTTTTATAGCTGCCTTGAAGAGTAATGAGGAACCTGCAAAAACATAGACATAAACCCAGAACATTACCCAAAAGAAGCCAGGGCCATGCTGATAGACAATGAGATTGCTACCGCTAGCGCCAGGTAAAAATCCTGTCCAGACCAGTTTGTGCCATTTGTTGGTGGCAACCAAAATCACATCGAAGACTGGAATAATCCACAGCCAAACAACCTGCCGAAAGGTGAGCCACTCTTGATCAGAGGTAAAGTAGATGGCAAAGATTAATAAAAACGTCATTCCAGCACCGGAGAAGACGTACTCTAGGGTTGACCAAAATATTTTGTTTGGCAGGGCGATCGCAGCCGATTCTAAAGCTGCAACTGTGGCATATCCCGACACAGACACCATCAGGAGGGTAAAAGTTGTTTGAGCCGGAGTTGAGCAGCGCAACCAAGAGGTGAAAGCCATTGCAGCAGCAATGATAGCAGTAACACCAAGAACAGCGAAGCCTGGGGTGTATTGAAAATACATCTTGATTCTAGTTGTAGCTGGAGCCATAGCTAGTCTTATGGCTATTGTGCTTATGCTGAAAGAACCCAAGTGTAAAAATTAAATCTCAAGTAATCGTAGCTTTTCAAATAGTTGGGCTACTTTATTTAAATCTTTATCTCCAGGCGCTTTCTCTACACCACTAGATAAATCAATACCACTCGGTTGTAGTTGATCTAAGGCATTTAAGATATTATCTGATGTTAAACCACCCGCCAAAAACCAAGGACAATTGGGATTAAATTCTTGTAATGTTTTCCAATTTAATGTTTTACCAGTACCACCTAACATTTGGGGATGGTAAGCATCAAGTAGTAAAGTATTAACACAATCCTTGTAGGCGTTTGCTTGAAGTAAATCTTCTGGCGTTCTTACTCTTAATGCTTTAATAATTTCTACATTAGGTAAAGACTGACGCAATTGCTGACAAAATTCTATTGTTTCTATACCATGTAATTGCACACCCGTCAAGTTTGTTGCTGTTACTATTTGGCAAATCTCTTCAACTGTGCTATCAGCAAATACGCCAATGCAGTGAACATTTACAGATAGTTGTTTTACGATCACCTTAATTTGACTTGCGGTGACATAGCGGGGAGATTGAGGAACGCAGATGAAACCTAAAGCTGTTGCACCGAGTTGTGCGATCGCATCCCCTTGTTCTGGTTTGGTAATACCACAAATTTTTACTCGCATTAGCTTAAGATTTGTATCAAAACTTCCTTGAATTGTTAACTCTTAAAACAAATTGTGGCTTCTTGCTAACAGCTTTTTATAATCCTTACTTGTTTGGATTCTATTAAAGCAGGAGATCGTAAATTGCTTCACTTAACTTTACTTGCCGTTGCACAGTCAACCGTTCCTCCTACCCCAAGTTGGACACCTACTATCGGTATAGTAATGGTACTCTGTAACCTTTTAGCTATTGTTATTGGTCGCTTTGCCATCCAAAAGCCTGGTGGAGGACCAGATTTGCCAGTTTCTAAGCCTGCTTTGTTCCGCAATTTTAACCTGCCTGAATTACTAGCCACAATGAGTTTTGGTCACATTATCGGAACTGGTGTAATTTTGGGGCTGACAAACGCGGGCGTACTTTAAAACACAGCTATTCCTGTAGAATGATGCGATCTTGCGCCTGTTTAACGGGAGAATAAGCAGGAAGAACATATATCATCAGGGCTTGGTTGTCTAATCAATATCCCTGCTCTGCCGAAGCCTTAACGAGAGAGAACATCAAAATCCCTACCTCTGTTAAATATTTGTATCTAGGAGAAAAAAATTGATTGACTTAAATTTTCTAATCGCAGCATCACCAATCGCTTCCTTGGCACAAGGATGGACACCTAATGTAGGAATTGTGATGACTTTCTTCAACATTGTTGGTTTAATCATTGCTCGGATCGGTGTTCAAAAACCAGGAGTTGGACCAAAACTGCCTTTCCCCCTACCTTTTATTGCTGATAGCAAGTTTAGTTTGAGCCAATTTATAGCAGGTGTTAGCTTTGGTCACATTTTGGGAGTTGGTGCTATCTTGGGGCTAAATAACGCTGGTTTACTGTAAAAACAAGTCTTTTTACCACTAATATTCTTCCAAACGCCCGATGAGTAGCTAACTAACCTGCTCATCGGGCATCTTCGTTTTTGAATTGTATATGCTGGTAAATAGGCTCCTATCTGGCACTAACTGCACAATGCCTGGGGCTAAATCAACCTTTTTCCGCACAAGCGGATTTTTATAAAAACTTTTAATTTTAGGAAAATAGAAATGCAAACAGGTTGGCGAATTGGCTCTTTATTTAAAATTCCCCTGTATATTGACCCTTCGTGGCTATACATTTTAGGGCTTTTTACTTACTTGAATGGACTACATATTCAAGCAAGTTACCCACAATGGGAACCTTTGGTAGTATGGGGTGGCGGTTTGGCAATGACGTTACTGTTATTTGCCTCGGTGTTACTACATGAATTGGGTCATAGTTTGGTTGCGCGATCGCAAGGCATTAAAGTTAATTCAATTACTCTCTTTCTATTTGGCGGCATTGCCTCGATTGAGCAAGAATCTAAAACTCCAGGTCAAGCCTTTCAAGTTGCCATTGCAGGTCCCGCAGTTAGTTTACTGCTATTTGTCTTGTTTTTTAGCTTCAATAAAATAGTGCCTACAACTGGCTTGATCAAAGTTTTAACTTTAGATGTAGCTAGAATCAACTTGATATTGGCGCTGTTTAACTTGATTCCTGGTTTACCTCTGGATGGGGGACAAGTTTTTAAAGCAGCATTGTGGAAACTCACAGGAAACCGCTTTCAAGCCGTCTGTTGGGCTGCCCAAGCGGGTAAATTTTTAGGTTGGATTGCGATCGCATTTGGAGTCACAGCAGCCTTACTAGGCGTTTATACTGGGCTGTGGATGGCTTTAATCGGTTGGTTTGTAGTTCGTAACGCCAACAATTACAGCCGAGTGGCAACTTTACAAGAATCATTACTGCAAATTGTAGCCTCCGATGCCATGACTCGTGATTTTCGAGTAGTGGATGCGAACATGACATTGCGCCAGTTTGCCGACGAATACATTCTGGCAGAAGCTTGGACATCCGACAAACCTCTGTTATATCCCTACTATGCTGCTTCAGATGGACGTTATCGCGGTTTAGTTTGTGTGGAAGATTTACACTTTATAGAGCGCAGTCGGTGGGAAACTGAAACTATTCAAAGTATTGTCCGCCTTCTAACTGAAATTGCCACAGTTGAAGAAAAAACATCTTTAGTTGATGTAATTAACTGTATGGAAACCAAGCAAATCAAACGCTTAACAGTTCTTTCACCCGCAGGAGCAATTGCTGGTGTAATTGATAGAGGAGATATTGTGCGTGCAGTTGCATCTAAGCTAAATTTGGGAATGCCTGAGCCTGAAATTAAGCGGATCAAAGCTGAAGGAAGTTATCCAGTTAATTTACAGCTACAGGCGATCGCTAAATCAACTGTACTGTAAAGCGATCGCACTAGCTCTTATTCCCTCCCCGTTGACGGGGAGGGTTAGGGTGGGGTTCTTAATTATCTAAATTTCTCAGTTTGAAAATAATGAAGTATCAAATTGATGGCGATATATATAAGCAACAAGTAGCTAATTATTTCAACCAAAGAAACAACTATGATGCTGAAGGTGAGTTTCATCCAAAACTTGCCCAGCGTTTTCTTGAATATACAAATATTCTATCTAAACAAAAAGTTTTAGATGTGGCGACAGGTACTAAGCCAACTACTTAGTTAAATTATCGGATGCTGAGTAACTCATCAGAGTGACAAAACAAAGTTATTTTAATTGTTTTTCAGCTAATATTAAATTCCACTCTGGCTCTGATAAAGGCTGTACCACTAAATCAATATTAAAACAGCTACTAGCTGCTGCTATTAATGTATTTTCTATAATTTCAATCAAATCATTACCCTGCTGCAATAAAGGTAATTTAATTTGCTGAGAAACTTCAGTTTCAAATACCTGACTAAAAAGGGTAGTATTTTGTTTCAACCGCATCGAACCATGCTGCAAAATAGCCTTACCACGACGCAGTTGGGCGCTACCAATAAACTTACTATTATCTGCTAACACTAAATCAGCACCAGTAGCAGTACCAAAACAATTAGGGTTATGAATATACCCTCGTCCAGCACTACCATAATGTAACTCTAAACCAAGTTCTTTCCAACCAAGAATTAAAAACTCGCAAATTTTTTCATACACTTGCAGGCGCGTACCCTGAAGCCCTGAAATTATCACAGCATAAGTTAAATCCCCTTGGTGCAATACCGCCCGTCCACCAGTCGGACGGCGCACCAAATCAAGTTTAGTACCTTGCCAAGTTAAATTCTTCCAAAATTCTGGATATTGGCGTTGATGATAACCTAGTGAAATAGCTGATGGATGCCAGGTATAAAAACGCAAAGTTGGCGGATGTATTCCCAGTCGATGCTGTTCTAGTAGCCACTCATCTATTGCCATCTGAATACTGCCAGATGTTTCTATTAGTGGAATTAAACGCCAAACATTCATTAACAATTATTAATTAACAATAACCAGTAACCAAATAACCGATTACTGGTTACTGAGTATAAAGTTTACTTAAGCTGCGCTAAACTCAGCTTGCAAAGCATCATCATTGTTGTCAGCAATTGTAGCGACAACTGTAATGGCACGAGAAATTTCTCCAGGAGAAAGTTCTGCTACAGTGCGACTAGCTACTACAACAATTTGGTTATCATAAATTGCAAACCGTGATTCAAATGTATCTAACCAATTCATTTCTAGCAGTTTTCGCATTAACTGCTGTTCATTATTCACAGGTAGCTTGAGAACAGAAGCCCAAACTGTAAAGCTATCCTCATCACTTATACCAGTGAGTTGCACAAATACTTCAACGCTACCGTAATTAAACTTCCATAAATGACCTGCATCACCTTTGCTTACCATAGCAGTGTCATTTTGATCCAAACTAGAGATCACAGTTTGAATTATTTCTAGATGATTAACTTGAGTTCCATCCTCAATCAACTCACTGGTAACTATATCAGCAGTTGAAAGGCTTTCAGTGGAAAGTGCTTCTGTGTTTGGGTCTTGGGTTTTCATAGTCTTATGCTTTTTTAGTAAATTTGCGATACCTAAAACTAATGTACCGCTTAGGCGTTGGCTTGTTTTAAAGAAAGAAAATTAGATGAATTAATACCTTTGTGAGGAAAAGAGGTAAATATTTACTATTTACCCTATTTTATGAGAATGCGATCGCACTCTCAGATACCTATTCTGCCCCTCAACCAGGCTTATGAGCAATCCAATACTTGCTAACAAAGTGAACTTCCGTACTAATATCCCTAAAACCTGCTGACTCTAAACGTTCTACCACATCATCATTGATGTAATTGTTGTAATACGGCTCATGGAACATTGCTGGGAAGTTCTCCATAACTGACATAAAATCAGGAGAATCACTCACCTGCATAGAATCACAAATTACAAAAACTCCTCCAGGTTGAATTACTCTAAAGCATTCCTCAATTACGCGCTGACGCACCGCCGCAGGTAACTCATGGAACATAAAAACGTTTGTGACAGCATGGAAATAATTATCTAAGTAAGGCAACTCCTCAGCATTAGCTTGTAAAAGCTGAGGCAATTCTCCTGGGATTCCAGACAAAAACTGATTAGCTTTCCGTAAGTATGCGGGTGATAAATCTACACCAAATAAAGATGCTTGGGGTAGAGTAGCACGAATTGATTTTAGAGTGCGACCTGTACCGCAAGCTATATCAAGAACACGGATTTGCTGAGGTGAAACCGAATCAAAATTTTTAACTCCTTGCTTTAAAGGACTTAAAATCCGCCGTCGCATTGCATCGGCTGCGCCATTAAATAAAATGTCTACCTGCAAATCATAAAGATTTGCTGACATATCACTTAAATAACCATCAGTCTGATAATGGAAGTTTTGCAGGTAATACTTGGGGTATCCTTCAATATTAATTTCTGGAGAAAAATCTTGATACTTTTTCTGTTTAGCACGCTCCGACGCTTGTAGCATATCCAGCCAAACTACAGGATAGTAGCGCAAGAACTCTTCCCAAGATTGATCAAATAGCAAACTCGTAGGATAAACACCTTTCTCAGCATCTTGCCATTCGGCTGCAAGTATCTGGCTCAGTCTTTTTTGAAGTTTTATTAAAAGGCTTGGCTCAAGAGGTTTAGTCTTTGGATTACCCGCAGGATTAAGCAAGTTTAACAACTGTGAACTTAATGCTTTATGGGCTATACCAAAAGAAATTTTACTTTGCTGAAAAATTTGATAAGCAAGCTGAGTGAGAGGTTCAGCAAATTGGTTATTTTCAGATTTGTGAAGAGTGTTATTTAATTGACGGCGATCCGCAACTGTCATAAATTTTATGTTATTTATCTAAAGATATTTATATTTTCATTAAAATTTTGCAGCAAAAAATCTGTCAGTAGTTGGAATAAAAAAATTGCCACCCCTAAAGGTGGCAATTAAGACTTAAAATTTCAATCTTTCGACACTTGATTTATTTACGAATTTCTAGCAATCGTAGTAGAGAGCAAACTCGTAAGGGTGAGGACGTAGACGCATTGGGTTAACTTCATTATCGAGTTTGTACTCAATCCAGGTTTGAATGAAGTCTTCTGTAAACACACCTGTCTCAGTTAAGAAAGCGTGGTCATTTTCCAACGCTTCCAACGCACCTTCTAAAGAACCTGGAGTAGAAGGAATTTTAGCCAGTTCTTCTGGGCTGAGGTCGTAAATATCTTTATCTAAAGATTCACCAGGATCAATCTGGTTCTTAATACCATCAATTCCAGCACAAAGCATAGCAGCAAAAGCCAAATATGGGTTGCTGGTAGCATCTGGACAACGGAACTCTAAACGCTTCGCCTTGGGGTTAGTACCAGATAGAGGAATGCGGATAGAGGCAGAACGATTACCTTGAGAGTAAGCCAAGTTAACAGGTGCTTCAAAACCAGGTACTAACCGCTTGTAGGAGTTGGTGGTAGGGTTTGTCAAAGCCAAAAGTGCAGGCGCGTGTTTGAGGATACCACCGATGTAATGCAATGCCATTTGGCTCAAACCTGCATATTTATCGCCAGCAAATAGCGGTTGTCCATCTTTCCAGATAGATTGGTGGGTGTGCATACCAGAACCATTGTCGTTAAACAGTGGTTTTGGCATAAATGTCACGGTTTTGCCATATTTCTTAGCAACGTTCTTGATGACGTACTTATAGGTCATCAAATAATCTGCTGCTTTCACCAAAGTATCAAAGCGGAAACCTAGTTCGCATTGACCGCCTGTAGCTACCTCATGGTGATGCTTTTCAATGGGTACGCCGCATTTTGCCATTGTTAGCAGCATTTCCGTCCGCATATCTTGGGAGGTATCTGTGGGAGCAACTGGGAAATACCCTTCTTTATAGCGTGGCTTATAACCCAAGTTGCCGCCTGGTTCTTCTTTACCAGAATTCCAACGACCTTCGACAGAATCTACATAGTAAAAGCCTGTATTCTGGGTTTGGTCAAAGCGAACATCATCAAAAATGAAGAATTCTGCTTCTGGTCCTAAGAAAGCTGTATCACCAATACCTGTGGAAATTAGGTAATCTACTGCTTTCTGAGCAATGGTGCGGGGGCAACGACTGTAGGGTTCGCCAGTACGCGGTTCAATAATGCTACAGATGACGCTCAGGGTAGGCTCTTGCATGAATGGGTCAATCCACGCTGTGGTGGGATCGAGTACCATTGACATATCGGATTCATTGATCGCTTTCCAACCCCGAATGCTGGAGCCATCGAAAGGTACGCCTTCTGTGAAGGAGCTTTCGTCAATTTGATTGTGGTAAAGGGATAAATGTTGCCAAATACCAGGCGTATCAATGAATTTTAGGTCAATTATCTGAATGTTATTTTCTTTAACATAATTCAGAAATTCTTGCGGGGTTTGGAACATGAATGACTCCTTGGTTTATAAGCTCTCTCTAATATCAGGCATCCGCAAACTAATTTAACGCGCTAAATGGCTAGGAATTAGCTTTTGCTAAGAAAACCCAGATAAGCGTGAACGTTTTTTGACTACACAAGCGTTTGCTGTACTGGATCATCCTAGAGATATAATTAGGGATGATTTTGTATACAGCGTTACAGAATATTACGCTACTGAGTTAGAGTCAACCTGTGGAAAGTTAAAAATTGTAGCAAATTTAACACAATTACTAGGTTTAGCCCGATGAGGATATAAAATAGTATCAATAGCTACAGATTATGGGTTGGCAAGAATCATGGTTTTTAAATTAAATGCAGTAGATTTTGAGCAGCAAGAAGCAATTAAATATCGTCCAGGGCAGCGAGTGGAACTTAAGCAGCGTCCAGGGGTAGTGGATATCATTGTGGAATATGACCCAATGATGGTACCACCGATTGCTTTAGCTAATGATCCTAAGCCTCGCTATCCAGAAGAACTGCTGCTAGTTGTTACAGCCAAGAGAAATGAGTGGTTAAAACCAGCAGGGCGTAGAAAGGTACGGACATTTTCTGGTGAGTATGCTTTAGCTAAGTAAAAAGCTAGTTTTTTATATTTGATGTTTTAATATAAAGTTACTCTCCCAATTAATACTTCCATAGCCAACCCTGTGGGATTATTAATCAATAGAGATATGTTGATTCTTAGTAGACCGATACAGATTGTTGTTGGGAGAGCGACTTTATGCGGGACGCAATTACAAACTTAATTAAGAACTACGATGTGACAGGTCGTTATCTAGACCGTAATGCCATTGATGAGCTTAAGTCTTATTTTGAAAGTGGCACTGGTAGGCTTGCTGCTGCGGGCGTGATTAATGCCAATGCGGCATCAATTGTTAAGCAAGCAGGAAGGCAGTTATTTGACGATCAGCCAGAACTAATTCGTCCTGGTGGTAATGCTTACACAACTCGTCGTTATGCGGCTTGTTTGCGGGATATGGATTATTACCTCCGCTATGCTAGTTACGCGCTAGTTGCAGGTGATACTCATGTGCTGGATGAGCGGGTGCTGCAAGGTCTAAGAGAAACCTATAATTCTTTGGGTGTACCCATTGGACCAACGGTCATGGGCATTCAAATTATGAAGGGTATTGTCAAAGAACAAGTTGCTGCTGCTGGCATTCAGGATACGGGGTTTGTAGATCAACCTTTTGATCACATGACTCGCGAGTTGAGTGAACAGGATATCTAATTTAGATAGCAGGCATTTGTAGCTATGTCTGCTGTTTAATCAATATCTAAAAGCGATCGCATTACTTCACAAATCTTAAGAAGTAGTGCGATCGCTTTTTTGTTGGATGATTAACTCCGTTGATTAATAGCTCAATCTAAAATTGTCATAGCCTCTAACCCAGGCTGCACGTAGCACCCTATAACGAGTTCGTCGAAGTGCCTTTAACTGACTCTTCGGTGCAAACTCAATTTTTAATAAATATTAACCTAAAACTTTGATGCGGTATTTAGATACAAACCCACTTTGAAGACTAGAAATAATTTCTAATCTTTGCAGTGAGGAATCTAGTACCAAATGCTGTACAGGAATGCTATTCCAATTTTGTAACCCTTGCTTACGCCAGCAGAGAAGATTATCTTCAATCAAGGGATTTTTTACAACCAAGGACTCTCTAATAATAGGGATGGTAGAGCCAATATTAGCGCCAAAAACTTCCCAAACAATGGTTTTACCATCTAACAAAGCCCACCACTTACGGATGGCTGCCAAATTCTCCTCGTTTTCAGGGAGGCTATTGTCGGTACACCAGACAGTAATTTGGGCAAGACATTGCTTTGGTTGGGTGATCAACATTTATAAATCCTCAAAAAAAGTTGAGGGCAAATTTGTTATTACTTTATATATTATTAATTATTGACACAGAAATCTTAAGCATTTCTAAATAATTGTCACCTAAATGACATAAAAATTGATGTAAATAGAGTCTAAAAGTTTAAAGTTGCTATAACAGTAGATAAATATAAAGTTTTCCTTAAGAAAATCTTCAATTGTTACGAAATAATTAAGAAAAGCTCTAATTAGATGGGCGATCGCTTTAGTTATTCAAATCTCTAGTTTTTGGGTATGTGCAGTAATTAGTGTGCAAATGTTGTGAGCATTTATTATTTTTCTCTCCTCCTCTGCCTCCTGCTGCCTATAGCAACAGCAACTTGATTGGATCGGCTGGGCTGGTCAAAGTAAGCCCAGCCGATTTGTACTAGCCTTTTGACAAACTATCTATACTAAGAGGAACCATATCCCCATGAGTTGTTAGCCCTAATAACATTTGCTCCGACGCGCGAATAAACTTACCTGTGATTACACAACGTTGTTCTTGCTCGGCTTTTGCAGGAATACTGGCTCTAATATCACTAGGCGACAGTTTTGAGCGAGAAGCACCAGATTTTTGCTGGATGTAATCCCAGAGGATGTCTCGAATTAAGGCTTGATAACCTTGATTGCCGGAAATAGCTTTGAGTTTCTCTTTAAGTTCTCTCTCCAAACGGATGCTGGTAACTTCCATTTCAGTGGTTGAAGTCCGATTGAGGGTATACATGATTTTTTTTTCCTTAAAGTAGTGGACAGACTCGTAATACAAGTGTAGTATTTAAAAGTCAGCTTTAAATTAATCTTCTTAAAAAGCATTCCTGTGAATACCTCCACTCACTCCACCCTAAATTTTGCCTCCCATCGGTGTCACGGTTGGGAAGCCGCGAATATAGGCGTGGAGTTTTTGTTTGCGGGTGAGGATAACCTGGAAGAGCGGGCTAAACAAATTAGCAATTATTCAGATGGCAGTAGGAATTTCCTAGTAGGAGATCCACAAATAAATAGCGAAGCGGGAGGTATAGGTTGAAGAATCTATACCGATATAAGAAAAGAAGATACGTTTAGGCGTTTTTCATCCCCCGTTTCTCATACAAAGAGGCGGGGATTTTTGTTTAGGAATTAAAGCAAGCAAGGTAAAAGCTAACCGCGTATATAGAAGGAGCGATGCAAATGACTTGCACAACTCAAGTGTTAGGAAAGTCGGTAGTGGTATTCAGTAAGAATTATTTGCCTGTTAGCCGAGTGAATATCAAGCGAGCGATTATTCTGCTCGTTACCGGAAAAGCTGAACCCTTAGATTTTTGGAGTGGTATCGGTATAGCGGTGCGATCGCCTAACCAAGTTGTGTATGTCCCAGGGCAGATTCGTCTGACATTTGCAAGCAGTGAGCGAGTTTGGAAAGTCCCGCCTGTCAATCGCCGAGAGGTGTTGCGGCGCGATCGCCACTGTTGTCAATACTGCGGTAGTACAAAACACTTAACACTCGATCATATTATTCCGAGATCAAAAGGCGGAAAACACACTTGGGACAACGTAGTTACAGCTTGTTCAAGTTGTAATGGTCGCAAAGGCGATCGCACTTTAATACAGGCAGGAATGACACTACGCACTCACCCGAAAGCACCTGTACACCCAACAGTGGCATTTGCCGAACAGTTCTGGAAAGAGCAGCAAGAAATTTTGGAGTAGGGGAAAAACCCGATCATGCTTAAACTCACTTATACCGAAAATAGTTTTTATTTAGAGCGTTTGGCTCAACCTTTAGAAGATTGGGTGGCACAGCGAGTAATTTTAGCTTTGCGAGTTGGGCAAAGCTTCTGTGTTGAACCTAGTACGGCGGCGTTTTTGCTTCCTGCTGATTTGCCTTTAACTGCTTTGGAGACATTGGTGCAACGGGAAGGTGGCGATGCGATCGCGCTTTCTGTCTCTGATGCTGAATATGTTGAAGTCAGCCTGGAAGGTTCTTGGCTATCAGCACCAGAGGAGGCAGAGGGGGTGTTTGTGACTGCAATGAGCGATCGTCTTGAGTTCTTCCTATTTAAGTTATGGCAAGATGCTCAAATTTGTGAATCTGCCGTCAGTGAATAACTACAGCGATAACTTGTAAAAGCACACTCAAAACCCTTACAGTAAAAGTTGCATTGTGGTTTGGAGTTGACTGACAAAAGCTGTGCGGAAAATCGTCATTGCTGGAAACTGGAAAATGTATAAAACTCAGGCAGAAACTACAGAGTTTTTGCAAGGATTCATGCCTGAGTTAGAAAAAACTCCCGAAGATCGGGAAGTGGTGATTTGCCCTCCATTTACAGCTTTAGATGCAATATCTAGAAGTCTGCACGGTAGCCTCGTGCAACTAGGGGCGCAAAATATCCATTGGGAAGATAATGGTGCTTTCACTGGTGAAGTAGCTGGTTCAATGTTGTCAGAAATTGGGGTGCGTTATGTGATTGTTGGTCACAGTGAACGCCGTCAATATTTTGGCGAAACTGATGAATCTGTTAACAAAAGGCTGTTGTCGGCTCAACGTCATGGTTTAATTCCCATACTCTGTGTGGGTGAAACCAAGCAACAACGAGATGCTGGTGAAACTGAATCAATTATTACTAACCAGTTAGAAAAAGATCTTGTAAATGTGGATCAACAACGGCTAGTAATCGCCTACGAACCTATCTGGGCAATTGGGACAGGAGACACTTGTGAGTCTTCGGAAGCTAACCGTGTAATCGGTTTGATTCGTAGCCAATTGAGTAATGCTGACGTAACGATTCAATACGGTGGTTCTGTGAAGCCAGATAATATTGATGAAATTATGGCTCAACCAGAAATTGATGGTGTGCTAGTTGGGGGAGCAAGTTTGCAACCTGCAAGTTTTGCGCGAATTGTTAATTATCAATAGATTTGAGTTATTAGTTGTTAGTTTTATTTGGGCTAACAACTAATATTTTTTAAAATTAATGGAAAATTCTGCTAATTTATCTGTACTGCCTTTGACTGTGCGATCGCATTCTTTTGTCTGGGGCGATCGCACTTATCTTATGGGCGTTCTCAATGTTACCCCTGATAGCTTTAGTGATGGTGGTCAGTTTAATAATTTATCAGCAGCAGTAGCACAAGCTAATTATTTAGTAGAATCCGGTGCTGATATTATTGATATCGGTGGTCAATCTACTAAACCAGGCGCAAAAGAAGTTTCTATTGCAGAAGAACTAAATCGGGTTTTACCAGTCTTACAGGCGATTAGACCTGGTATAACAGTACCAATTTCTATTGATACCACTCGCTCACTTGTTGCCAATGCAGCCGTTAAAGCTGGCGCTGATATTGTTAATGATATTTCGGCTGGAACGTTTGACCCAGATATGTTTGCTGTAGTAGCAGAGTTGGGTGTGCCAATTGTGTTGATGCACATTAAGGGAACACCGGAAACAATGCAAAAACTCACTAACTATAGTGATTTAATTGGGGAAATTTACGAGTTTTTTGAAGATAGAATTGCTGTGGCGATCGCAGCAGGTATTGAAAAATCAAAAATTATTATTGATCCTGGTATTGGCTTTGCTAAAAATTATCAGCAAAATATCGAATTGCTGAGAAATATATCTAAATTTCGTTCACTGGGATGTCCGGTATTAATTGGAGTATCCCGTAAAAGTTTTATTGGTCATATATTAAATCAACCAGATCCTAAAGAGCGAGTGTGGGGTACTGCTGCTGCTTGTTGCGGTGCTATAGCCAATTCTACCGATATTTTGCGAGTTCACGATCTCCCACAAATGCGCGACGTTTCCCGCGTTGCAGATGCTATTTTTAGAAGTAAGTAGGGAATCCGCGAGTTAAACGTATTACCCCACCCCCCAACCCCCTGCCCGAAGTTCGGGCAGGGGGAGATTTTCGTTTGCTCTTTTTTTATTGGATCTACTTAATTACTAATTGTTAATTGTTAATTGTTAATTGTTAATTGCTAATTGTTCAAGGTGTTGGAGGATTACCTGGATTATTGGGAGTCGTATTGGGGGTTTCAGAAATCATTCCTGAGATGCTTTCTGTTAATGCTTTCGGGTCCATAAAGACAATTTTGGCATTGGTGCTGGAACTTAATTTTTGATTAGCATCTACATATCTTTGAGCAATTAAAAACTGTAAAACTTCTCGGCTCAAATTCTGCGATTTTAAAGCATCACTTAAAAGTTCCACTGACTTAACAGTTCCCTCAGCTTCTAAAATAGCGGCTCTCTTTTTACTTTCTGCCGCCCTTTCTAATTCCAAAGCTTCTAATACTGCCTTTGCAGGTGTAATTTCTCGCACCTCTACCCTGGTTACTTTCACTCCCCAGGCTTGAGTCGCACCCTCTAGCTCGTTTAATAAGTCCTGATTAATTGATTGGCGAGAAGAATAAGTCTGTTCTAGTTCCAGTTGACCAATAGCAGAACGTAAAGTAGTTAAAACTAAATTTTCAATTGCTACTTCAATATCTTCTACTGAGTAAAAAGCTTTCTCTAAATCAAGAATTTGCCAGTAAATTACTGCGTCAGCTTTCAGAGAAACATTATCTTTAGTAATTGCTTGCTGTGGTTCAATTTCCAATACCTTCTCTCGATTCGTCTCCTCTACCACAATTGAATCTATAAAGGGAACAATAAAATTAAGACCAGGCTGTAGCCTACGCCGATACTGACCCAAACGTTCTACTAAGGCAACATTTCCTTCACTGATAATTTTTGCAGAACCCACTGTATAGCCGATTATCATTAAGATTATGGGAGCAAGCAAATAAAGTATCGAAGACATAGTTCTTTTCCGGCTGTTAGCAGTGAGTTGAGGAGGATTTACGGGTAATTTACCTGTTTTGTAACCGAGACATCCCAAGTAGGGATGTTTTCACAGGCGATTTTGTGTGTAAAGTCTTAAAATTAAGTTGTAATTATCTTATTGTCTCAATTACCAAAGTAGTTTTATGCCTCCTCGTTGGCCTCGTCAACCAGACCGCCGTGATCCAGATTATCGTCGTTTAGATGACCGGATGAACTTTGCTATTCATGTGGGGATTTTTGCGGCTTGCAATTCTGGTTTGTGGTTCTTCCACAACTTGCAGCATACCACTTGGGATTGGATAACTTTGGTGACGGGTGGATGGGCATCGCTGTTAGCTGCCCATGCTTTGTACATTTTTGCGATCGCAGATTATTCTGAACCCTCACCAGAATCTTTAGCCACACCTGCTGTAGGGTTTCAGCCTAAACCTCAGAATAAACCTAAAACCAAGTCTAAAAAAACTGCCAAACGATAGACTGCTTACTCAAGCTTTGCGCTGATTTAATCTCGCGTCCCCATAGATTGCAATGGGATTAACAACATACCTTACTCTGATAGAGATAAAATCCTATGGCTACTACAAACACTACTGAAGCAATAGAAGCACTTGCTGCCGAAATTGGTGAAAACATTTTTATTGATGTTGCTAAATGGCACTTGTATTTAAGAGATGCCCATTTGCACACCCCATTAGCACAACAGTTATATCCTCTAGTTAGCGGCGGTAGGATAGAAGAAGACCAAGTGGTGCAAATCCTCAAAAATATTCCTGTTAAGTTGGGTGGCGGTAAGATAGAAGTACCATTATCCGATTTGCTGCCGATGCAATGCCAAGTCAATTTGATGGATTTGTTGGAAGAATATCAGCGTAATCTTTAAATATTCGCTTTTAATCTGCTGATCCATAAATGTGATTTGTCAGGTATAGCACGATTAACTGGTACGGGCGGGTTAAACCAAGATATTTATCAGTTGCAAATTTGATATGTCTTCCCGCCCCTACGCATATTATGGTTAAGCGACCGAACTTAATATAATTTATCTTTTCAATTTACTATTTCTTAGAAATGTGGTAATTTTTCATAAATTAAATTGATTGTAAATTATATCACAACTTGACTTGATCGAGCTAGTGCGATCACAGATTGGGGATAAATTTCCCACGTTTGTATATTTTAAGTAATTAACTTATACACGATCTTATACAAACCTCTGGTAAGCTCATATTTGAGCCAAAATTTATACTCAAAAATCAAAAAATCTTTATTAATTATTTTAAAAAGTAAATAAAATTCATCACGACCCAAAGATAACGTAGGAGAACTTAGTGGGTAATGTAGTTGGGATTGATTTAGGCACAACTAACTCGGTTGCGGCGTTCAAATTTGCTGATGTTGAGGTGGTAACAAATGATGAAAATAGCCCACCGGATAGAAAACTGACACGCTCAGTAGTTGCTGAGGAACAAGGAAAGCTGTTAATAGGTGAAAAAGCTTATAACCAACTACGGTTAGACCCAGAAAATGTGATTATTTCCATCAAACGTTTAATTGGTCGTGGTTTCAGCGATTCTGTAGTTCAACAACAGTTATCGAGATTTGGTTATAAAATTACTCAATCTACACAAGGTACAGAAAATAGCCTTGCTGTTTGGTTAGGTGGTAAGGAATATCAACCAGAAGATATTTCAGCAGAAATTATCAAAAAAGTTGTCCAAAATGCCTCTTCTTATCAGAGCGAAAAAGGGCAAAAAGGTACAATTACTTCTGTAGTTGTGACGATTCCAGCTTATTTTGATGATAAACAAAGACAAGCTACCCAAACAGCGACAACGAAAGCAGGTTTAGCACTACTAGAATTATTACCGGAACCTACAGCCGCCGCAATTTCCTATGGGTTTAAACCTAATTCCGAAGATGTTCAAACTATTTTAGTTTATGACTTTGGCGGTGGAACTTTTGATTCTTCCCTAATTACTGTGGCTGGTAATCAATTTATTGAATCTGTGAAGGGGGGAGATTTATGGTTGGGTGGTGATGATATTGATAATTTAATTATCAAATTTATTAAGGAACAAGCTGCACGGCAGGAAGAAATAGATGATATCGATTATTTAATTGCTAAAATGCCTCACTATCAGCGAGTGCGCTTTAATGCTGACTTAAAACTAGCAGCCGAACGAGCAAAAATTGATTTAAGCAATATATCTTCAGCGAAAATTATTCCCGCTACTCCGCTTTTAGATGAGTTTGGAGCAAGTATATATATTGATGTGGAATTAACTCGCGAACAGTTTGAGGGAATGATTTTGCCGTTGGTGGAACGTTCTATTGCTATCTGTAAGGATGCAATTAAATATTCTGAATATCCTACGGAGATGATTGATGTTGTGCTGCTGGTAGGTGGTTCATCACAAATTCCGTTGGTACAAAAGAAAGTTAGGGAAGCTTTTGGCGCAGATAAGGTAGTTGTTCACCCGCGTCCGATGTATGCTGTTGCTGAAGGTGCAGCAATTGTAGCAGCAGGGTTAACTGAAAAAGTTGGTACTTTATCCCGTGACTATTCTATTAAATTGGTTGATGATCCAAGACATAAGCTGATTAGTCGCGGTGAAATTTTGCCAGTTAAAACTGCTCAGACTTTTAAGACAGTTGCAGATGGACAGCGTTTAGTACACCTTCAGTTTTTCAGTCCAGATCATGTCAGAGAGGATCGAGATCGAGTTAATAAGGAAGATAGAATTGGTGAAATGTGGTTGGGGTTAGATCAATACTACCCGCAAGGAACTGAGGTTTTAGTAACTCTGGAAATTGACGAGAAAAAAAGTTATTTGCAAGTGACGGCGGTACTAAAAAATAATCCGTCTGTAAAAGTTAGTTGCTCGTTATCTCGTGGAAAAGTAGATGAAAAAATATCCCAAGAAATTGAGCAAGTAATTTCTGAAGTTAACTCTAGCAATCTGACAGTTTTTGGCGCTGAGGAAGTGTTGAAGAAAATAGTTCCAGTTGTGCAACTAACTAACCAAATTTTTGATGCTAATGGAATTGAACGCCCAGATATTAGAAATCGCGCTCAAGCGGATTTTGCTGAGTTTAAGGCATCTATTTCAGAGGATCGCAGTTTAGCCGAAGCACTAGCAAATCGCTGTGAGTTTTTACTAGAAGCTTGTGATTTTATCATTCCTGAAGCACAACAAGAAAGGTTACTAAATCTGAGTAAGAATTTGCGGCAGGCGATCGCCACTAATAATCTCTCAGCAATGCAAAAGCTCTCAGAAGATACTAAGCAAGAGTTAGCACTTTTGCCAGATTTAGTCCATCTCGTACAAGCATCCTTAATTGCAATTGCTCGTGCTTCAGTAACATCTCCTACACAAGCTAATGCTATGAGTGACAAGCTAGATCGGATGCTGGGTGCGATGAAACGTGGCGATGGAAATGAGGCGGAGAGACTATGGAATGATTTGCAACCAGATGTTAGTAATTGGATCGATCAAGATCTGCCCAGTGGTAGCATTGCAACAGGAATTAGAAGATGAGCCAAAAATTAACTTGTCCGGTATGCGATCGCCCAGAAATTACTGATAACATTTGTCCTAACTGTGAAACTGACTTAACTTTTGTGCGGCTACTGACAGAAAAGAAACCTGTAGCCGTTATTCCCAAACCAGAACAAATTCCCCAGCCAACAATAACTAATAAGTTTACATCTGGCGTTGTTATTCTCATATTAATTATGGGAATCAGTTTAGGTGCAGTTAGCAGTTGGTTATTCTTGAAGTTACCATCATCAATTTATGAACCTGCACAAAGTACAGCAATTTCTCCTAGTCAAACTTCACCACAAAAAGCATCTGCTAACAAAAGAATTGATGATTTATTAGCAAAAACTCCTCAAACAAAACCTCCAACAGTCAAAGCTAAATGTACTGGTGACTTTCGCTATAAAGTGCGACGTGGAGATCATTTATGGTTAATTGCTGAACGTTTTTATGGCAAAGGTAAGTTATGGAAACGTATTGCCAAAGCTAATCCTGTACTGGAAAAACGCCAAAATAATTTAATTGAACGTGAAATATTAATTATCCCCAATCTTGAGGAGAATTGCCGATGACAGATATATTTAAACAAGCGGAAAAATCTCAAAAAGATGCTAAAGAAGCGAGACGTTTAGCTGAAAAAAAGCAGTTCCGAGAAGCTGTTAAAATCGCTGAAGAAATCCTCTCATCTTGGTCAAATTCGCCGAATTTTTGGGAGAAAATCTTGCGCCATTTAGCATTAGGAGATCTGTTAGATTCCTTAAGATCGTCGTTGCAGCAGTGGCGCAGAAAAATTACTGAAGCTGACAATTTAGCTGCTCAAGCTGAGAAAGTATTAAAAAAGGATACAGGCAATCCTTTAGAAAGCGAACTGTTAGCTACAGCATTGAAACTATATCAGCAATGTAATCTGATAATACATGATGATAATTTTAGTAAAAAGCTTGGGGACTGCCAACACGAATTAAACAAAAGAATTAAGTTTCAGAAATTAATAGTGCCAGCAGATGAGGCAGCAGAAAAACGCTTTTTTAAATTAGCGTTGAAAATTTATTTTGATGCTCAAAAAATTTACAATACTGCTGATGTAGAAGCGGCAATAGCTCATTGCTCATCTCAGATTGTTGCGGAAGAAACTTATGAAAAAACCTTAAATAAAGCAGAAAAAACTTCAAAAGAAGGTAAATTAAGAGTGGCGATCTCACTGCTGGAACCAGCATTAACAAAATTTCCTCGCTCAGATGGTATCGAGTTACTAGAAAAAATTCAGAAAACTCTTGAAGGTAAAGAAAAGTTTCGAGCGGGATTACTAGCAGAGAAAGAAGGTAATTTCTTTGTTGCTCTCAATAATTATAGAGAAGCTAAAAATTTATTTTACGATGTTACAGAATGCCAGATTCGTCTAGCAATATTAGAAATTAAAACCCAGAATTGGGAAACAGCAGTTTCTTTGTTAAAAGATATTGAGCATGAGCAAGCAAAATATCTTCGTGGTTTTGCTTTAGCGCAGCAAGGTTATTTAGAAGAAGCAGATCGAGAATGGCAATCTTTATCCGATCTTCAGGTAAAAGAGCAGCGTGATATTATCGCAATTTTAGCAGAGCGCGATCGCTTGCTGCAAGTACAAGAAATTGAGCAATTTGTTGATGCTAATAATTTAGATGCAGCATCAACATCTAGTATAGCATTTATTCAAAAAAATGGCAACGAATCATTAGTTAAAGCTAACTTAGAACTCCACATTAAACCGCGTATACAAGCGGAGGAATGGCAAAATTATGATTGGAAAAAAATCGCTATTGCAGCAGAACAAAATTGGCGGAAACAGTTAGATATTACTTCTTTACATAATTGGGCTGTAGCGACTTATTACCGCGCTCAAATTGATGCTAATACTCTTGAAGACTGGATTGTTGCTGGTTCCGCAGCCTTAGCCAATATTAGTATAGATCCGTCTCTTAAAGATCTTCCTTGGATCTCAAGTAGTGAGATTAATTTAACAGAAGTTACTACTAATTTAAAACAATTATTAGAAAAGGCAATTGATACAGTAAAAGATCGAGATATAGAGCGGTATTTTAAATTACGAGATATTTATCGCTTAGAATCGACAGCATTAAATTTAATGGGAAATCATCCTACTTGTGGGATTAGAGTAAATAATTTATTTTTAACTCCTAGTTGTTACCAACGTTATCAAGAACAATTACAAGCAGAAAATCTGCCTGGTAAACTTTGGGGTTCACTTTATACAAACTGGGGTTTAGCTGTTGCTGCTTGTCTGGAAGGGGATACGGCTAGAGCAATTCAAATTAAGGCTAAATTATCCCCCATTAATGAAGCAGAACGATTTGCGGTTAACTTTATATCTTACCATGAGGGATGCCATTATCTTCAGCAGCAACGTTGGCGCGATGCAGTTTCATCACTGCAAGCAGCGAAGCTACAAATTAAAACTGATAAAGACTGGCAAAATGAAATAGATCGGCTTTGTAATTTACAACGTCAAGCAATTAATTATTTGAAGGAACATTTAGAGTTTGCTCAGTTTTGGTACGATTTATTAGATAGCAAATCTGCTAGAAGTTATTTAGCTGAATATAAAGCTGAAGCGATTAGGGAAAAACTAGCTAAGGAAAAAATCAAACCAAGTCAAGCTTTAAAAGATTTGGAACAAGTTAAAAAAATAGATCCCAATAATCCTGTGGTTAATGCGTTACTTGAACAAGTAGAAATTCACAAACAACTTGAAGAGATTGAGGCGCTTTTCAAGCGGGGAGAATATGAACAAATGGTTAATAAAGCCAAATACTCAAGAAACGCAAGAGTTAAATATATTGTAGCCGAGTTTTTAGTGGAGATTTTAGTAGAAGGAGTAAATAATTCCACTATAAGAGAGCCAGATCTAATTCGTCAACTTGGCAGATGGGCTTATGAAATTTGTCCAAATGAACCAGCTTTTCAAGAAGTTTACAGAAGTTTAGGATTACGTTATTAAGTTGAAAATATGAGCAACGATTTAAAACATATAGCTTTCAATCCTTATGATGTCCTCGGCGTTTCTCAGGCGGCTTCTAAAGCAGAAATCGTCACTGCTAAAGTAGCTGCTATGAAGCGTAAGCAGTATTCTTTAAATGTTATTGCGGATGCGGAAAAGAAACTTTTAAAAACGCCAGAGCGAATTATAGCAGATTATTTCCGTCCGGTATTGCCAGTTATTAAACGTTTTAAGCGTGAGGATTTATCATTATTAGAAACTCCAGTCCCCGCGCTGGTATTTTTGCCAGAATTTGATAGATTAGATGCAGCAATTAGTAAATCATTAAGAGAAGAACAGTTAGAAAAAGAAACTGTTAGTTTATCACGTCTAGATTTATATCAATCTGGGATAGAGAGTTGTCAACAAGGAAATCATACTAAAGGGATTGAATTATTAAATGAATTTTTGCAAAGTTGTTTAGAACAGAATGGTACAGAGTATTTTAAAGCTCATATATGGTTAGTGGAAACATATAAAATTAGTGGTAATTTAGAGGAAGCGATCGCACTCTGCAAAAAACTCGCTACTGGCGAACATCCACAATTAAAAAACTGGGCAGAAAAAGCACTTGCTGATTTGCTTGCTCCAAACAAAGCTCAAGAATTATGTGAACAAGAAAAGATACAGCCAAAAGTATCTTTTGAAACTGCTCTAGCAGCTTTTAACCAAAAACGTTATGTAGAAGCAGTAAAATTACTAGAGCAATTTAGCCAAAGTTGTGCTAATCGAAAAGCCAAAGAATATATCCAAGCACAGATTTATTTAGTCAAGGCATATCACGAAGTTGGACAGTTAAAAAAAGCCATAACTTTGTGTCAGCAGTTATCTACTACTAATCATCCCCAGGTGCAAAAATGGGCAATACAAACTTTGAACTCTCTATCTGCTAAAACACCCGCACCCGTCGATGGTGGGGAACCAAACAAACAAAGCCTGCCTACGCAGGCTTTATAATAAAATTCTTAAAATAAACTTACTAAGGAATAAATAACGTGATTGAAAATCCCGAAGTGTTGAACTTTAGCAGTGAGGAACGCGAGCAACTTCTGCAAGCGTTTTGCTCGTTAATGAAAGAAAAAGTTTCACTACAACAGTCTTGGCGTGAAGAACAGACAAAAGCTTTATCAGCTAGTGAAGAACTTTATATTGAACTATTAGAAGCTATGGATGCTTTAGAATTTATGATCAACTATATGGATGAGCATCCCGATATTAGCCCAGAGTTTATTAAACGTTTACCCAAATCTCTCAAAGCCGTTTATAAAAAGTTCGGTAGCGTGCTGGAAAAACGCCAAGTACAGCAATTAGAGTTATCTACTACACAAGTAGATTTTAACATCTGCCGAGTTGTTGAGTCTGAAGTTAGACCAGAGCTTGAAGATAAAACTGTTACAAAGGTTATCCGCAAAGGCTTTAGTTTTGGTGATAAAATTTTACGCCCCATAGAAGTAATTACTTCTAAAAAAGAATAAATTAAGGCGATCGCCTATTTATGGTGATAACTAAAATTAAGTCTATTGATTTGGATTAATTCTGCATCAATAGCGAAATTGTCGCCTGAAGTAGTTATTTTTACCTAGCTATTTTATGAGATCTACGCGATAAAGTGGAGAAAGAGAGTGCTAATTAAAAAAAATATGAAACCTGCTTTCAAGACTTTACTATTTACTCTCACTAGCGCATTACCCCTAAGCTTAGTTATCTTGCCAACTTATACGCCAGTAGTACGCGGGCAAAGTGATGTCGTAGCGCAAACAACAGTTATATCTAACCCAACTAAGCAAACAATACAGGAAAAGCGATCGCCCCAAGCAGTCCCTACTATCGTCATCCCAGATCAACCAGTTTCTAACCAGTCTACAACTACTACACCAAAACCAACTACAACACCAAATAATTCTAATTCATCAGAGGATAAAAAACCCTCACCAAATCAGGATAGTGATACTCCCAAAACAAGTAATTCTGAAAACAAAGAACCTGCACCGAGTCCAGAAGAAATTGCCCGTCAGCAAAAGTTAATTCAAGCAGACCAACTTTACCTGGGGGGACAATATTCCGCAGCAGAAAAAATTTACCGAGAAGCTAAAACCCCCTTCTCGAAAGTTTCAACAACTACTGAACGGAAAGAACCCATTACTGATTTGGAAAAATTGCCAGTAGCAGGTCAGGTTTACTGGCGTATTTCTACAGCCGGGTTACAACAAGGGCTGGAAACTAAAATATTTGTACCACTGACAAACTTAGTAGAGAAATACCCAGAATTTATCCCTGGTCAATTGCGCTATGCTCAAGTATTAACAAATTACAACCGTAGTGCAGAAGCATTACAAGCATTAGAAAAAGCTACAACTTTATATCCTAACCAACCAGAGCTATTAAGTGCAAAAATTGCTCTAATGGGAGAATCAAAACAGTGGTTAGAAGCTTCGTTAGCAGCACGTCAATTTGCTTTACTTAACCCTAATAATCCCCAGTCTGACGAATTTACTAAAATAGCAGATCAAAATTTAGAACGCTATCAATCACATCTACGGGCAGAATTGAGAGGAAATACAATTGTTAATGCGATTACTGGTGTCTTAGGCTATGCCGTCACTGGTAGTTTACTTGGTCCTGTTACAGCAGTACAATCAACAGCAATGCTGCTGAGGGGAGAATCAGCCGTAGGTGAAGGTGTATCTAAGCAGGCTAAACGAGCTTTACCCCTGGTAGAAGATCAAGAAGTATTAGATTATGTTAGGGAAATAGGTAATAAATTAGCTACAGTAGCAGGTCGCAAAGATTTTGAATATGAGTTTTATGTAGTCATGGATGACGAACTCAATGCCTTTGCTTTACCTGGTGGTAAGGTGTTTGTGAATGCTGGTGCAATTCTTCGCAGTAATTCAGAAGCAGAGTTAGCTGGTTTAATGGCGCATGAGTTATCCCATGCTGTTTTATCTCATGGATTTCAGTTAGCAACTCAGGGAAATTTAACTGCTAATATTACCCAATTTATCCCTTATGGTGGCACTCTCGGTAATTTAATAGTTCTCGACTATAGCAGAGATATGGAACGTCAAGCTGATTTTTTGGGTACACGGCTTTTGACTTCTACCGGATATGCTGCTGATGGTTTGCACAATCTGATGGTAACTTTAAATAAGCAAGATCGCGATCGCCCTTTGTTGAGTTTGTTATCATCTCACCCAGTTACTAACGAAAGAATTAGCTATTTAGAAAGTTTGATTCAGACAAACGGTTACAACCGCTTTGCTTATGAGGGGGTGTCACGACACGCCAAAATTAAAGAAAAAGTCAAGCAAATACTAGCGAAAGCTAAAGACAAAAAACAGAGTAGGCGCGATCGCGATCGTCGTCAACAATTAGAACTACAATTTTAGATAAAATTCTGTTTACTCTTGCTATCTTCTCCCCTCCCTCCTCCCCCCTCTCTCCTCCCCCTAACTTTGATGCAACGAGTTCTAGAACCAGAAGTAATGGATAGCTGGGAAGAAGCTATTGAGTATGACTCAATGGACTTCACAGAAGTTAACACAGCTTTTGCTGAAAAAGCGATTACTTTAGCACCAGCAACAGCTAAAGTTTTAGATGCTGGTACTGGTACTGCGCGTATACCAATAATAATTTGTCAACAGCGCCCACAGTGGCAAATAATTGGTATTGATTTAGCGCAATCAATGCTGGAAGTAGGATTAAAAAATGTTACCCAGGCTGGCTTACAACAACAAATTTCTCTTGAATTAGTTGATGCCAAACAAATGCCTTATTTAGATGGGCAGTTTGATTTAGTAATTTCCAATAGTATTGTCCACCATTTACCCGATCCTCTACCTTTCTTTTTGGAAATAAAGCGTGTATTAAAACCCAACGGTGCTATCCTAATTCGCGATTTGATTAGACCAGCTAATCAGGAAATTATCAATCATTTAGTAGAAGGTATTGGGTCTGATTATAATGAGCATCAAAAGAAGCTATTTAGTGATTCTTTACACGCAGCATTTACATTAGATGAGGTTCAGTACCTTTTAGAGCAAACTGGTTTAGATCACGCTAAAGTTTATCAATCTTCTGATCGGCATTGGACAGCAGAACGAGCTTTGATTGGTTGAAATAGTCGTGATTTTTAGTGTGTTATTTAGACTAATAGTATTTTTATACGAAATAGGACAGGTTGTAGTAATAGATAATGCCACGTTCCCTAAAGGTGAGCGCATCCAACAACTGATTCATAATACAGGTTGTAAACTGCTGTACTTACCACCCTACTGCTCAAATATTAAGTAATGTTTCGCTAGCAGTATCCGTATCTTTTCTTAATATTTGCTAACTAAATTGTATCTTTATTTAACAAGTTTAGTTTTTCATGCCTTTTGGAATAGGTTTTTGATAATGGTTATTTAGTATAAAAAATACAGCTTAACTATTTAACCAAAAATTTCTGGTAAAGCTATTTAAAAAGCTTGTCAGATGCGATCAATTACAGGTTTCACCTCTGCGAGTATGCGGATTTTTTCAAAGTTAAAACTATAAAAAGTCATCGTGTGCTGACTAATTTATAGGTAAAAACTTTTGATGGTTAGTTGCGGCAAAAACTAGCTAAAACTCAGTTGTGACACACAAACACTTTCAATATATCTATGAGACATAAATTATGACCGTTACTACTCGGCGTAAATCCAACACATTCTATGTAATTTTAATTGCTGGTGCTGCTGCTCTTGGCGGCTTTTTGTTTGGTTTTGACACTGCGGTGATCAACGGTGCAATTGCAGCCTTTTCTAAAGCTTATAATGCCAATAGTTTACTGACTGGACTAGCAGTATCGTTAGCATTGTTGGGGTCTGCGGTAGGAGCATTTTATGCAGGCAGCATTGCAGACCGTCATGGCCGAGTTAAGGCAATGGTAGTAGCTTCAGTATTGTTTACCATTAGTGCTATTGGCTCTGGAATTGCTTTTACTATCTGGGATTTTATTTTTTGGCGACTATTGGGTGGGGTTGCCGTTGGTGCTGCTAGTGTGATTGCGCCAGCTTATATTGCCGAATGTTCTCCCAGCCATTTGCGAGGTAGATTAGGATCTCTCCAGCAATTAGCGATTGTAGTTGGTATTTTCATTGCTCTGCTATGCGACTACTTTATTGCTGTAACAGCAGGTTCAGCAGAGGCACCATTTTTATTTGGCATAGCCGCTTGGCGCTGGATGTTTTGGACGGAAATCCCTCCAGCAGTGCTTTACGGGATGGCAGCTTTAGCTATTCCTGAATCTCCCCGTTATTTGGTTGCCCAAGGGCGGGAAGAAGAAGCTGAAGACGTTCTTACTAAAATTTTGGGTGGTGACGTACGAACCAAAATTGAAGAAATTCGGCAGACAGTAATGCGAGAGCGGGAGCCAAAATTAACTGACCTTTTGGGCAGAAGTGGTAAACTGCTTCCAATTGTTTGGATAGGAATAGGTTTATCTGTATTCCAACAATTAGTTGGGATTAATGTGATTTTCTACTACAGCAGCATTTTGTGGCGGGCAGTTGGGTTTTCAGAAAAAGATTCTTTAACTATTACTGTGATTACAGCAGCGGTAAACATTATTACTACGCTGGTGGCGATCGCTTTTGTAGATAAATTTGGTCGTAAGCCTTTGCTGATTCTAGGGTCAATTGGCATGACTGTTGCCTTGGGAACAATGGCTTCTATTTTTGGCAATGCTCCGACGGATGCTGCTGGCAACCCTACCTTGGTAGGTTCGGCAGGTACTGTAGCTTTGATCGCAGCTAACCTTTATGTATTTTGTTTCGGTTTCTCTTGGGGGCCTGTAACCTGGGTACTTTTGGGAGAAATGTTTAATAATCAGATTCGTGCGGCTGCACTTTCAATTGCAGCAGCCGTACAATGGGTGGCAAATTTCGCTGTTTCCACGACATTTCCTCCTATACTGCAATATTTCGGACTAGGTGCTGCCTATGGTGTGTATACAACTGCGGCGGCTATCTCATTGTTTTTCGTTCTCTTTTATATTAAGGAAACCAAAGGAATTGAATTAGAAGATATGTAAGGCGGTAAATATTCGTATTTACTACAAAAGTAGGTTTTCTAATTCACCTTAATGAAATTTCCGATAAAGCATTCCTGCTACCGGACAACCACCCCGCAGATGTCTTTCTACAACTGCGGGAACTTCTTCTGCATGAACACGGCCGTACCAAACTTCTTCAGGCATGACGACTACCATCGGACCATTGCCACATTGTCCTAAACATCTGCTACCGATTACTGTAATATCAGCTACAGGAGATGCTTGGAAAGCAGCCAATACTTTAGTAGCACCAGCTTTACGGCAAGCAGTGTTTTGACAAACTAAAACAGATTTTTGGGAAGACATTTAGGATATTTCAGTGCTTGAGCAAAGTATTTTATGGGGTTTACCGCCAGCAGAGTTGGTACTTTCTAATGATGATGTTCATGTTTGGTGTGCTGTTTTAGACCAACCAGCAGGGCGGGTAGAACAATTAGCACAAACGCTGTCTGACGACGAGAAAGCTAGAAGCGATCGCTTTTATTTTGAACAGCACAAAAAACGTTTTATTGTTGCTAGAGGTTACTTGAGAACTATCCTTAGTCGCTATCTGAATATTGCGCCCAATTTAGTCAATTTCTCTTATGGTAGCCAAGGAAAGCCTGCACTAGCAGAAGATTTAGCTGTAAGTAAGCTGCAATTTAATGTATCTCACTCACAAGATTTAGCTTTATATGGGGTGACGCGCGATCGCGCTGTTGGGATAGATATCGAATATATCCGCCCGATGGCAGATGCGGAACAACTGGCAGAAAGATTTTTTGCGGCTAAAGAAGCTGAGATATTGCGATCGCTATCTGAACATCAAAAGCAACAAGCATTTTTCAACTGCTGGACTCGAAAAGAAGCTTATGTAAAAGCTTGTGGCGCTGGACTATCACAACCTCTAAATCAATTTGAAGTATCATTAATACCAGGAGAACCAGCGAAGTTATTAAGTATTGCTGGATCGAAAGAAGCGGCTGCAAATTGGCAATTGCAAGATTTAAAGGCTGTGGATGGCTATGCTGGTGCGATCGCTCTTTCAGGAAAAGATGGGCAGATAAACTGCTGGCAATGGTTAGAGTAATAGCAAATTAGAATTTGTAAAATATAGAATTACAAAACTTAGAGTAAAAACTTATGTTTAAGGATTCGCCAATTATTAGCGCATCCCCTGAAATTATGAGCGGCACTCCAGTTTTTGCTCTTTACTAGAGTTCCTGTGCAGACGCTTTTAGACTATCTTAAAGCAGGAGAATCAATTAACGATTTTTTAGATGGATTTCCTACCGTAACCAGAGAACAGGTCATCGCCTTGCTGGAAGAGACAGAAAAACAGATTGTCCGAATAGAAGAAGCTTTACGCCAGTACATTCAACGTCGCCAACAAATGAAAGTATTAGAGTTATTCTGTACTATTGACTATGAGAAAGACTATAACTACAAGCAACAGCGACAAGCAATATGAATGTTATTGTTGATAGTGCTGTTTGCGATCGCACTCTCTACAAACATCGCACCGCCTGGGATTTTTTTGCAGTGTGAGAGCGAGTGCTGCATTAAGGGAAATCACTTAACTTTTGACTATTTTTGCCCCGTGCGCTCCAACGACTTGTCAGACATCTGTGGTGGCAGCGTTACTGAGCATTTACCACTGTTTGCTTGTCTGTTGCGCCAATCGGCAAACATCGCAGCTACATCATAGTTGAAAGCTTTGGCATGAGCTTCTCGAAACTGATAAATTTCCTTCATAATTTCATTTGTTAGCATTTTTAGAAGCCCATTAACTCATAAGGTGTACAAATTCTTGGTAGCTCGTAACCAAATTCCAGACAAACCTTCGCCAGCTTTTTCTGGATCTGCACATTGGCAATATGCTTACAGTTCCATGTTAACAGGTAATCTATACCGTGAACTGTAGCCAGAGCTATGTGAGCAGCATCATTGGCAGCTTTTGACGGAAGATTGCTTTTTGCTAAAAATTGTAAAGTTAATTTTTCTGCCGTCTCAGTAGGCTCTAGTAATTGAATACTTTGTAAAATTTCTAACCGTTTTGCAGCTATTTCAGGGTCGCCTTGCGCTGATTCATCTAAAACTATAAAAGAGATATATAAATCAAAATCCATACGGCGCTTTTCCCACCAATCTTGTGTCACCTTACTATTTGCCGCCAGAATTAAGTTTTCGGTCGATCTAGCTGTCAAATAGCCCAAAATGCTAGTCTCAATGTAAACAGTTTCTCTCACCTAAATCTCTACCAGTGATTTTTTAATACCATGCTAATAACTATATAGCAATTGGAGCGATCACTTAGTTTGCCAAAGTGCGATCGCTCTCTCTACAAACATCGTACCGCCTGGGATTTTTTGGCAGTGCGTAACGAAAGTAGGCGATACCTACGGTGGGCTGCGCCTACGCACTTTAGTCCTAGTTTGTATTTAATTGTGCTAACTTTTGTCTAATCAAACTCTCAACTTGCTCAACCTCAGCAGTTGATTTAGGAAGATCAAAAGTCTCGGTTGATGCAACAGAGGTAAAACGGTCAACAAAGGCATGAAACGCTGCTTTATCATTAGGGTGAGCAATGACATAAGCTCTTAACTCAGTTTTAGTCATGCTACTAAAATTAGGTTTCATTACAAAAACCTCCACAGACCATTACGATAGATTTCTATTTCTATGTTATCTCCTGCCAAGATAAACACATTACCTGTTCGCTCGTCGAGGCGAACAACATAAATAGGCGTAAATGTATTGGTCAAGGATTGACATAGTATGACACATCTGATGCCTTGTTCACCACTTGGTAAGTCTATATCCTCGTTACCATATACCATTGACGATGATCGTTGTGAGTAATGAAAATCTTGCTTTTATTTTAGGCTATAGTGGTGCGATCGCTCATCAGAAAAAAAACTTGCGATCGCTCTTTATACAAACATCGCACCGCCTGAGATTTTTTGGTAGTGCGATCGGATTGGAATAATAAAAATATATGAAATTATGGATATAAAATAATGTTGGTTTTCATTATATTAACCCAATCTCTAAGAGCGCTCAAGATATAATTATTTCGGAAATTAGTCTGGATTTTTGTTTTCCAAAGCTTCTTCCAGTTGAGGGATTGTTTCTCTATTAGGTGACTCCAAAATGATATTAACCTTGAGGCAATGATGCCGTACAACAACTTTTTTTATTTCCATGACTCTTGCTTCAAAAGATAAAGTTTGGTTTTGTCCTCCGACTGGTATCTTCCATTCTTCGATCTGAACGACATCTCCTTTAGATAATTGGGGATCAAAAGTGTAGGAATCGACTGTAAGCGTACCTCCTGTTTCTTCATTTCCAAGGTTAGTAAGCAACAAGAGGTTGTAATAAACTTCAGTAATTGGTTGAGACATTGCGTAAGTCATGGCGTTAATACTTCTCCAATCATTTCTTAGAGATCAAAGCTTTGTATAGGAATTAAATCAAGGCTGTGCTTCCACAAAAGCTTGCATTGCAAGCCTTTTTTGTTCTTCAGAAAGGTAGTTGATTGATGTAATCAGTGCAGTTTCTAGTAAGTCATCACCATACACACTTTGGTTGATGCCTCCCACAATTGGATTAAAGGTGAAATCTCCCTTTTTGTATGCCTCAAAAAAACGACGATAGCTAGAAACAGCCCCCTGATAGTCGCCAGTCTCAATGCTGGTACTTGCTATAGAAAGGAAAGCTTTTCCATAATCAGGAAACTTCTGGACAATTTCTTCATATTGCTTGATTGCATCCTGGAATCTTCCTAACCTCTTGAGGGCGGCAGATCGATTGTTGTAATACATTGGGTTGTTGCCATCAAGTGCTATAGCTTGCTCGTAGAGAGACAAAGCATCTTCAAACAAACCGCTTCTTGCATTCACATTTCCTTGGTAATACAGTAGCTCTGCCTTAGCGGTTGTATCATAATTTGTCATCATACACACCTTTTATACGAAAATTTTCTAAACCCAATACAATTGATTATTTAAGTCCAAAATCTTTAATCCGACTCTTAATGTATGGGCTAGACTTCAGCAAGTCTGTAGCTATTCTCATTTGTTCAAAAAATTCTAAGTTAGAATCGACTTTCTTAATTGCGGTTAGCATCTTTGCCTGATTACCCTCAAGAGCTAGAATGACTAGCTGAGTCGCAACTCCTCTATGAAAACTTGCCATTGAATCAGCAGTTAAGCCTCTTGAAGCAGCTTCTTGATTGAGTTGCAGAGCTTTTGACCAGTATAAGATTCCCGAAATAACCTGTAAGGCGGCTGTCAGTGCAGTAGCAAGCTGAAGATTTGCCAAAAAGTGATTCGGATTAATTTCAAGTGCTTTAAGATAAAACTCGCAACTTACAATAACCTTCTCCCTCATCGCTGATAAACTTTTTTCAAATATTATTCTATTGTTTTCTTGGCTTAGATCAAAAAACATGAAATCTAGTCCAGTCTGTGCAAACTGAGGTGTACCAAATTGAACACCAGAAAAAAGAACATCACCCCACAAACCTGTATAAGTAGCATCATACTTGTCACCAGCTTTGTACCAATCCTGAGCATCACAGCTTTGTTTGGCTACCTGGTATAATTGATAACCATCTTCGCTAATTTTTTTAAGCTTTTCATCTGGGAATAGGAATTGCGCCATTTTTTGTTTGATTAATTTTTATAAAGGATGACAGCAGATGCGGAGATAACACTTAATTACAGGTATAAAACGGCAAGCGTTTAATCCTTCGATTTACGCTTTAACACTTTTTTTATCATTCCTTATTAATAAAAGCTTTGTCTACCCAAAAAGAGTTCAATTTTGCCGCCAATTTTTCTCAGTCTTGACTTCTTTTAATATAGTTTTGTACAAAAATGTACTAAAAAGTGGTAAATGTGATCTAGAATACATAAAATAATAGCATCTGCCTGTGCAATGAATATTGAAGAAATGCTAAAAATTGCTGATGAGATAGTATTCACAAAAACAGGTCAACACCTCAGCGATTTACAAAAGGCGGTACTGCGAGGCACTTTACAACATGAGAAATATAAGCAAATAGCTAAAGATTTAGACTGTTCGGAAAGTCGTGTTAGGGATATCGGCTCAAAGTTGTGGCAGATGCTTTCAGAAGAGTTAGGAGAAGATGTTAATAAATCTAATTTACGATCAACACTGGAGAGGTTGCAAAACTCTAATGTTTTAACATTTGCACAAGACGTTGTAGTGAGCGGTAGTTTTAACATCTGTGGAGAAGCTAGACACCCGCAAGATATACCAAATTCAAACTTAAATAATCAGGAAATAAGTAACACACAACAATCTCAAACCTCGCCTCAAGATTTAAGCGAAATGCCATACTTGGGTGATTTCTATAATCGCACTCCTGAACTCGAAACACTTAAAACAGGGATTTGACAACAACGCTGTCGCTTAATATCACTCACTGGTATTAGTGGTATTGGTAAAACCACATTAGCAGCGCAACTAATTCAACAAATTAAAGATGATTTTGAGTATGTAGTTTGGCATAGTTTAGAAGCATCCCCCACCTTTGCTGAATTTGAAGATAACTTGATACAGTTTTTCTCGCAGTCGGAAAAGCTAGATTTATCTGAAAATAACCAGAAAGGCTTACCGTTAATTAAATACTTACAAAAACATCGTTGTTTAGTAGTATTGGATGATATTCATAACCTGTTTATTAATGGCGAGTTTGCAGGTAAATATAAACAAGGCTATGAAGAATATCGCAACTTATTCCAACAGATAGAAAAATTATCACATCAAAGCTGTTTTATATTAATCGGTTGGGAACAACCTAGAGAAGTTCCTCTTAATAGCAAAAATCCTCTTATTCGTAGCTTACAACTTAAAGGTTTAGATGTTGCAGGCGGGCGGGAAATACTAAAAGATTATGGGTTAGAAGAATTTGATAATTGGGAAGCACTCATTCAGCGTTATCAAGGCAACCCTTTATATTTAAAAACTGTGGCGACTTTGATTCAAGACTTGGGAGGATGGGCGAGTGAGTTATTACCACATGATACGATATTGTTACCGGAAGATTTGAAAGATGTTTTAGAACGGCAGTGCGATCGCATATCTCCCCTAGAAAAACAAGTTATCTTATTATTGGCACAAGAAAGTAAACCAGTCAACCTAGCCAAACTGTTAGAAAATAGCATAATTCCAGCAACAGATTTACTCAACGCAATACAATCATTATCACGGCGTTGTTTAATAGAACAGCAAGCAAATTTTTATACTATTTCACTTGTACTGAAGGAATATTTAATCACAGCTATAAAATTAGCTCAGTAGCTCCATCTTAAAAAATATAAAACTTACTTGCACTACGATCAATAAAGAAGGCTCTGCCTCCTAGATTTTGTTCCCAGGTTCAACCTGGGAACGAGGTTAAAAGCAATATTTAAAGCTTTTCAAGCCTGCGTAGGCAGGCTTTGCTTGTGTAGCCGCACATAGTGCAGGTGTCGGCGTTTAATCAGGCGAAAGTCCCTTAGATGCTAACCATTCCTGATTAAACAACCGCGACTGATACCTCGATCCACTATCACAAAGTATCGTCACAATTGTATGACCTGACCCCATTTGCTTCGCTAAAGCTACTGCTGCTGCAACATTAATCCCAGTCGAACCACCTACAAATAATCCTTCCTCTTTCAACAAGCGGTAAACTACCCGCACTGCCTCAGTATCATGTATTTGGATAGCATCATCTAAAGGTACGCCTTCCATATTTGCAGTAACGCGGCTATTACCTATACCCTCAGTAATTGAGCTACCCTCAATGGTAATTTCCCCTGTTTTCACATAACTATATAATCCGCTACCCATCGGATCTGCTAAAACAGTTTTAATTGCCGGATTTTTCTCTTTCAGGAACAATGATACCCCCGCCAAAGTTCCACCAGTACCCGTAGCTGTTACCCAAGCATCAACTTTCCCGTCAGTCTGCGCCCAAATTTCTGCCCCAGTTGTCTCATAATGTCCTATACGATTTGCTAAATTATCAAACTGATTTGCCCAGATCGCATTTTCCATCTGTGCTGCTACTGTCCCAGAAATTCTGGCATAGTTATTTGGGTCTTTGTAAGGAACAGCAGGAATAGGACGCACTTCCGCACCTAATGTCCTCAACATATCAATTTTTTCTTGAGACTGGGTATCGGGAATGAAAATCAGGCATTTGTAACCTTTGGCATTGCAAATATGAGCTAAACCAATACCCGTATTACCTGCGGTTCCTTCTACAACTGTGCCACCAGGCTTAAGTAAACCTTTTCTTTCAGCATCTTCAATAATATATAGTGCTGCCCGATCTTTTACAGAACCGCCTGGATTGAGAAATTCTGCTTTCCCTAAAATTTCACAGCCAGTTTCTTCACTAAATCTATTTAAGCGGATCAGTGGCGTGTTACCAACGGAGCCGACAAACCCATTTTTGATATCCATTCCCAAATTACCTAAAGTTATTTCCTTTAAAAATTTTGGCTGATAGCAGCGTAATAACGTGCAATTTATTTAATTGACACTCCCACGCCTAAAGGCAGTGGGATTCTTTAAGAGTCCAAAGTCTGAACCTTAAGGGCGTAGTCAAAGCGCCTCTACAAACTCCACCAAGATCAAATCCTAGTGTTGTCGCTACTTTTCTAAGTATGTTGGCTGAACCATTTGCATCTGCATTGATGTAATGATTACTTGCAGTCCGGTACAAGCCTCGTTTAACCCGCTTCCCTGTTTCTTTCCACCCTTCGGGTTTCTCACCGAATTTAGGCAGTTGATCACTATCTAGGAAACTAGCTTTAGATGTATAGGATTCTTCCGTCTCAACAAACTTAATTCCATATTGTTCGCAAAGCTGTTTAATCCGTTCCTTTAATCTACCAGTAGGGATTTGAACAAACTTTTGGTTAGTTTTACTCCCCAAATTCGCAGAATCTTTTTGCCCTTTATTCCAACCAAACACCACAGTCCCTATTTGATTTTCTAAACAGTGAGTAATTATCAACTTAGCTGCTTTGTTAATAGCGTCTCTAACTTGTCTGTTTCTTTTTTCTGTAACACGAGCTAACTGTTTAGACCAAAAGGCTTCGGGTTGATTTTCTTTTAATATCGACACCCGTTTGTTGTACCATTGGTTTAAAGATTTTAGGTGTTTCCCATCAACAATAAAGCTAGTTCCGGTATTGGAAACACAAGTCAGCCAATTGTCAATTCCGTGGTCAATTCCCAGAGATGAAGAATTATCTACTTCAGCCTTTACGGTTTCTGCCTTGTAAACAAGCTCTAGGTAAAACTCTCCGTTTCTTGGCAATATCCGGTATTCCCTAATGTTTTTGTAATCCAGATTAGAAGGCATAGGCAGATAGAAAGCGCCTATTCCAAACCATGCTTTTACTTTAGTTCCTAAGGGGAATCTTAAACCTTCAGCCTTGAACTTAACTGCTTGAGACGGGTAAGCGACTACTGCTAGTCCTCCCTTCTTTTTGTAATTAGGCATTTTGGGTTTTTGAATTACCGCACCATTGTTTATGCCTTTAAGCAATCCGATGAAGGATGAAAAAGATTCAGCTACGGATATGATAGTCTGTTGCGCTGCTTGCGAGTGCATAGCCCCATAGTGAGAATTTTGTTTTAACTCATTAATTAAGGCAAATTTGTTAACTATCTTTCCTGTCTTGAAATAAACCTGTCTAGCATAGTAAATAGCACAATTATTGAGTTTGTTAGACTCACCGCACAGATACTCTAGAACAGCATTAACTTCCTTGCTTGGATTGATCCTGACTTGCTGACAACCGAACATTTTGCTCTTTACTCTTTTGTCTATGATAACATAGTTCTAGACATAGGGGTAACTGTGAAGCAAAAATACTGGACTAAGAATACTTCAATTTCTTTGATTAATTACCACTTCGTCTGGATAGTTAGACGGCGTAGGAAAGTGTTGATAGGCGCTATAGACGAAAGACTGAAGGAATTAATTACTCAGTCTGTTATTGAAATAGACTGTGAGGTTATAGCGGTAGAAACGCACTTAGATCACGTTCATCTGTTTATACAAGCAAATACCTTATTGGCTCCTTACCAGATTATGCACAAGGTAAAAGGGTTTACTGCATTTACCTTAAGAAAAGAATTTCCAGAGTTGATGAGGTTGCCTAGTATGTGGACTAGAAGTTATTTTTGCGGTACGGCGGGTGCTGTTTCTGGAGATACTATTAAAAGATATGTGGAAAATCAAAAGACAAAATAGCTTGGTTGGCTCCGTCCCTACGCCAACCCACCTTATATCCCACGGCTAAAGCCAGTGGGTTTTACGGTGCTTTCTATAAAGTGGAGTGCGATACTCCGAAGGAGTCGCTACGCGATCGCAAACTTGTTTGTTGTAAGCATCGCTCGATAAGAGCAAAATTTTACCTATAACCAACCATAGCAAACAGCCTGACTATTGTTACTATTGCAACTTGTCAGGCTGTTGTAATTAATCTAAGTGATGATTATTTGGATAACCTATTCTTACTTATTAGGTTGAGGTGTCATCCGCAAGTAAGGTTTAACTGCTTTGTAACCTTTGGGAAACTTCTCTTCCAACTCTTTGGGATCTTGAATAGAAGGAACAATTACACAATCATCGCCATCTTTCCAGTTGGCAGGAGTTGCCACACTGTAGTTATCTGTTAGTTGCAAAGAATCAATTACCCTGAGCAATTCGTCAAAATTCCGACCAGTGCTAGGTGGGTAAGTGAAGCTTAAACGCAATTTTTTCTGAGGGTCAATCAGAAATACTGACCGAACAGTTAGCATTGCGTTGGCGTTTGGATGAATCATGTCGTAGAGGTTAGAAACCTTCTTATCGGGATCTGCCAAAATTGGATAATTCAGCTTATGTCCCTGAGTTTCTTCAATATCGCCAACCCAACCATTGTGAGAGTCAACATCATCAACGCTCAAAGCTAAAGCTTTAACGTTGCGTTTGTCAAATTCTGGCTTAAGGCGGGCAACTTCCCCTAATTCAGTCGTGCAAACTGGGGTAAAATCTTTGGGATGGGAGAATAATACTACCCAACTGTCGCCAGCCCACTCATAAAAGTTGATTGAACCTTCAGTAGAATCTTGGGTGAAATCAGGTACTTGGTCGCCTAGTCGAAGAGTCATAAAAAAAATTTCTGGGAACCTTTACAGGGATGTTTGTATATAATGCCATAGAACTCCGGTTCTCCGGTCGGAGTTTAGCACTATGTAAAGATTTTATAAGCATCATCTAACTTTGATTGTTACATCTCGTCAGGCTTGCTGGTACTTTGAAGTCATAAGATGAGAGGATAGAAAACAAAACTTAAACTAATAGACGAAGCACTAGCTTCATTCATGCTGTGGAAGGAGGAATTAATTTGATGAAAGCAATAACTCGTTTGCTGGCAGGGCTATTTTTAGTAATAGGCTGCTTGGGATGGTTTAGCGTACCCGATCATGCGATCGCAGCTAATTTGACTGGTGTAACCCTACACAATAGCGCACTGTTTGCCGTTGAAGCTCCTCTACGCAACCGTGCCGACGATAAACTAGCTGAGTTTGGCAAAAAAATCGACTTGAACAACACTAATGTTCGAGCATTTCGCAAATTTCCAGGGATGTATCCCACTTTGGCAAAGAAAGTTGTTGATAATGCTCCCTACGAAAAGGTAGATGATGTCCTGGAAATTTCAGGATTAACTGACCACCAAAAAGAAATGTTACAAGCTCATCTCGACGAGTTCACTGTGACAGACGCTTCGGATGTCTTCGTGGAAGGTGGCGATCGCTATAACAACGGTGTCTACTAATAGCTGCTGAGTTATCAGTAAGCCTTAATGATTGCCCACTCCTCTGGGGTGGGTTATTTCTTTTACAATTAACAATTAACAATTATCAATGACCAATCAATTATTAATTATCAATTATCAATGACCTATGACCAATCACCAATCACCAATCACCAATCACCCAATACATTTTGATGTTCTGGTAGTAGGTGCTGGTGCTGCGGGTCTGTATGCTGCACTGTGCTTACCATCTTCTTTACAAGTAGGATTAATTAGCAAAGATGATTTACCTTTATCTGCGAGTGACTGGGCGCAAGGAGGTATTGCTGCTGCGGTTGACCCCACCGATTCTCCAGTTTTGCACTTTGAGGACACCATTCATGCTGGTGCAGGTCTTTGTGACGTAGAAGCTGTAAAGTTTTTAGTAGAACACGCGCCAAGCTGCATCCAATCTTTAGTAAATATGGGTGTGACTTTTGATCGCAAGGGAGAAAATTTAGCTTTAACTTTAGAAGCTGCTCATTCTCGTCCCCGCGTTCTTCATGCTGCTGACACTACTGGTAGAGCAATGGTAAGTACTCTTACTTACCAAGTGTTAAGTCGCAAGAATATTACTGTGCTTTCTCAAGCATTTGCCTTAAGTTTGTGGATGAATCCCGATAATGATTGTCAGGGAATTAGCCTAATTTACCAGGGGCAGATTACCTGGGTGCGAGCATCTGCTGTAGTTTTGGCAACTGGAGGTGGAGGTCAGGTTTTTGCTCAGACAACTAACCCAGCAGTGAGTACGGGTGATGGAGTTGCGATCGCATCTTGTGCAGGGGCAATTCTGAGAGACTTAGAGTTTGTACAATTTCACCCCACAGCCTTAACTAAAGCTGGTGCGCCAAGATTTTTAATTAGTGAAGCAGTACGAGGCGAAGGCGCTCATTTAGTAGACTCAGAGGGACGGCGGTTTGCTTATGATTACCACCCTAAAGGCGAACTTGCTCCCAGAGATATAGTCAGCCGTGCTATTTTCAGCCACTTGCAGAAAACCTCAGCAGATCCTACTAACGATCATGTTTGGTTAGATTTACGACCAATTCCCCCAGAAAAAATCCGTCACCGATTTCCTAACATTATTCAGGTCTGCCAAAATTGGGGAATTGATGTTTTCCGTGAACCAATTCCGGTTGCGCCAGCCGCGCACTACTGGATGGGAGGAATTTCCACAGATCTGCTAAACCGTACTTCTATTCAGAATTTGTATGCAATTGGGGAAACCGCCAGTACCGGAGTTCATGGTGCTAATCGTTTAGCAAGTAATTCTTTACTGGAATGTATTGTCTTTGGCGCTCAATTAAGCCAGATTCAGCTAGAAAAAACCCCCTCCCCCCTCTCTCCTCCGTCCTCTCCCCTCTCTCCTCCCCCCTCCCTCCTCTCTGGAGATCAACAAGCTCATATTCTCTCACTAAGACAAGAATTACCTCGCCTAATGTGGCAAGCTGCGGGTATTTGTCGGAGTCAGGATGTTTTAGATCATGCGATCGCGCAAGTAGAAATATGGATGCAAGAATTTAACAACCTGCCTATTAGTCAATACCTGCTGCACCTACAGCCAGGAGAAAATGTTTATTTCCCCTTAGAAAAGGCTAATACTGAACTAAAAACTTGGGGCGAAACTCGCAATTTACTTGATGTAGCGTTTTTAATACTTAAGAGTGCTGCTTTTCGTCAAGAAAGTCGTGGCGGACACTATCGGCTCGATTTTTCTACATCAGACGCGCTCTGGCAAGTTCATACCTTAGTGCAGAAAAACCACTTGTCAAAATCTACACCAACAGAAACAGAATTACGCTAATTTTAGCGTCCACCACCAGCTTCAGTTTTCTTAGGAGATTTTTTATCTTTGTTTGGAGGTGGGGGTTTAAATTGGATAATTTTTAGCCCAACAGGGGGCTTAGACGCTAATAAGGCAGTTTCCGACCACCTGCTCAAATTTTCATTTGGTTGAAGTGTGGCACAAACCCTACCAATGCTGATTAGTTGTAAACAAATCAGCATAGTCACAGGCGCTGTGAGTTTTAGGTAAGTAGCCATAGCACTTGTTCCCATCAGTTAATGGAGCAGGTTCCAAATTATCTCAGTATATCTACGGTCAAGCATCTTAGTCAAAACTTTAATAAAATGTTTTGATTGTGGGATTTATTTAGATTAAATCACTATTTACAGCTAGTCCATCTACATTAACATATTTTTTAAAAATAGTTCTAAATCTTAAGAAAGATTTCTAGCACTTGTTTTAAACTAACGCGCAAATAAACTTGTTCATTTTTAACTCTTGAGAAAAGAGTATCAAACACTATGAGCCTCCCTCCTCTCCCCCTAAAACATAAAATGATAAAATGCGCGAAGCACCACAGCTTAACAATGCCAAGCTAGTGATTGATATCAAAAACTTACGCATTGAAACTTATTTAGTCAAGCTACGCATATTATAATATTTTGTCACGAAAAGAAAATCAATTTTTCTTAATCATTGCCAGCTAATTCATAGCGATTCCGACCTAAATCTTTAGCTGCATACATAGCTACATCGGCTTGTTTAATTAAATTTTCTAATGAGTCTCCATGTAGGGGATAGATACTAATGCCTATACTGACTGTCACCTCAATATTATGTTCCTCGACAGTGTAAGGTTGAGCTAGGGTCGCTAAAATTTTTTCAGCTACTATAGCAGCATCTTGTTCTTTTCTAATAGTAGGAAGAATAACTGTAAATTCATCTCCACCCAACCGCGAAACTGTATCGCCGCCCCGTAAGCACCCTTGAAGTCGCTGGGCAACTATTTTCAATAATTTATCACCTGTATCATGCCCCAGTGTATCATTCACTTGCTTAAAGCCATCAAGGTCAAGAAATAGCAGAGCAACTAATTTATTATTGCTACTAGCATCTTCTAAGCACTCCTTCAGGCGTTCGTAAAACTGTTTACGATTTGGTAAGCCTGTAAGATTATCATGGTAAGCCAGATGACGTAACTGATTGCCTGAAAGCTGCAATTCTTCATTAGAACGCATTAATTCTGCCGCCGTTTTCTTGAGGTCTTCCTCAATGCGCTTACGTTCAGTTATATCTCGAATCACAGCAACTAAAAACAAATTACCAGCAGCATCTTTATGTAGTGATCTTTTCGTAGCAATTATGTGAGTATTACCTCTGACATCAGTAAACTCCTCTTCATTTTCTTGTCCTTTGCCAGCACTGAATACTAACTCATCTTGTTTCCAAAAATTATCAGCTTGCTCTTTAGGAAAAAAATCATACTCTGATTTATAAATTAATATTTCATAAGAATAACCAATGAATTTACAATAAGCTTGATTCAAAATAATCCAGCGATGTTGCTTATCTTTTACAAAAATAGGATCGGCAATAGTATTAATTACTGTCTGTAAAAATTCTTTAGAGCGTTGTAATTCTTCTTCCAAGTGAGCTATATAACTTGTGATCGTGATAGCAGATCCAAATAATGCCATTATTGACGGTATTAGTGGTATCCAATAACCTGCAAGTAAACCCAAATAACAAATACCAATTAACCCAGAACCAGCCAGCAGCATACTCACTGTTGACTTTTTAGGCGAACGTAATTTCCAGCTAAGACTAGCGCCAAAGTAAGACCAAGCTAATATCCATAAACTTTCTACAAAATCAGACCAAACTTTAATTAAAGGTCTACCGTCTAGCACTGCGTTGATGATTTGACTGGTAAAGTTAGCGTGTATTTGTACACCAAAAAATGGCTCGGCTGCATCAAAAAACTTGCTACTATAAGGAGTATAAAAAAGATCGCCAAAACTGCTAGCTTGTAAGCCAATAATTACAATGCGATCGCGCAGCTTATTTGCAGGTACTTTATTTGCTAACACATCTGCCATTGACACAGTAAGCAACTTATCTGGAGAACGAAAGTTGCCTAATATTTGATAGCCACCATCATCAGCGCCTACATAGCCACCATCGTTTGTTGCAAAGGGTGAAAATACAGTTTTGCCTAACTGTAGGTAATTCGGATTACTAACTGCTGATTGAGATTCAACTCCTTGCGCTTTTAAATAAGCCTCAGCTAAAGTGATGGCAAAACTGGGGATGGCATTGCCATCTTGATCATAAACATACAACAAGTTGCGACGTACTTTGCCATCAGTATCTAGCGGAAAATTATTAAATCCAATCTGCTCTTTACTAAGAAATGGAGGCGGGGCAACACCTGGACTTTTTTCATCCTTAATTCTTTGAATACCTATTAAGTTAGGAATGCTTTTAGCCGTATTGACTAATTCTTTATGACCAGGCTCTTGAACTAAGTTACGATAAATATCTAAACCAATAGCGCGAGGCTTGAACGTATCAATTTTTTTGAGCAATATAGCCAGTTCTTTATCAGTTATTGGCCATTTTTTTATGTCTGCTTCAGTAATTTTAACAATAACAACCCGCTCATCAACTGGCTCTGGCGGACGTAGTAGCATTAGCTGATCTAAAGTCGCTAATTCCGATGTCTGTAATAGCCCAGCAATGCGTAGAATAATTATGCTACCTGCTACACCTGAAGCAGTCAAAAATACTCGGCGCTCTTGTTGAAGCCATTTTTTCAGTTTTTCCCCTAAACTGATTTTTTTCATTTAATTATAAATCTCCCAAATATAAATAAATGTTCCAGGAAAGAAATTATTACTCCCGATAATTTAAAACGTACTACGATTTTAAGTAGTACGTTAGTAAGCTTCAATTAAATTAAATGTATGCTTGGGGATTTCTCTTGGGTTAGCTTTGTGGAAATTTAAACTTAAAGTTGCGATCGCCTTGATAACCCGATAAATCAGCTAGTTTTTCTAGTGATTGTACGCCTGGTTCTACCTTACCCTTGATTTGCCAACTAGGATAACTCTTGATATCAGTCTTAACACAAAGGTTGGTCTGTGAGTTTTTGCCATCAGGGGCGCATTCAGTATAATTAACTTCCTTGAACGCCTCTTTACCAAACAATTGTTTCTGTTCATGGCAGTGAGGACACCACCAAGCGCCGTACATCGTCGCGCCAATCTTGGTTAAATGACGAGCTAGAGCAATTTCTGCTTCACTCGATGTGTTAGTAACTTGCCAACCAACTCCTGCTTGAGGTTCGCCTACAGGAGTGAGACTGTCAGTTTGAGCAGTCGTTGATGGATTATTAATACTGGCATATACGCCCAAAGTGCCAATTATGGCAATCATGCCAACCACAATTGCTGTAAAGAATAATTGACCAATATCTTCCCAAGTTCGACCGATTAAACTCAGTACCAATAAGCTTATTGAACATACCGCCGAAACTATGCAGTAGATACAGAGTGCTTTAATCTTAAAGGCAAGCAGATACATCAAGTAGCCGCTAAAAACCGTCATCGCGGTTGCGCCAGCAAATAGCAACAGCCATGTCCAGTCCTCCAACTTAGAGCGCAAGTCTTTCTGCTCTTCGGGATTAATTGCCAAAGGAGACAGGGCAAATACTGCCATGCTGGTATATGCCATACAACCAAACAAAGTTAGAGGAAAACCAAAAACGCTGGCGTAAGGGCTAGATAAAACTTTTTCGCAGCCGTCGGTAGGGCAAGCAGCAGAACCGCCACTGAATTTTACGTAAGTCAGATAGGCAGTTATCAAAGCACCTAAAATAGCGATCGCAGCGATTAGCACACGAGACCAGCGATGAATCCAAGGACTAGAACGTCTGCGGCTCCTCATAAAACTAAACCTCTATGGGTATATTGGACAATTTCATTTTGACTTATGTAGCCCACGCAGGTAGTTTTGACCTGGCTCCTAAGAATGTAGCTTCACAGCAGAAACTGGCGGAATTTCTGCTTTACTACTCAAACTGCGTCTTGTCGCTTCTACAAACTGACTAACACGAATAGGATCAATAGTCTGCTCAATTCGTCCGTGACGTTTGAGAGAACTAGAAACAATAACTCCGTCCGCAGCTTGCATCAGTGTAGAAATATTTTCCCAGTCAGCACCACTACCAATCAACACTGGTGTACCACGCGCAGCAGCACAAGCTAACTCTAAATCTTCTAGGGTTGGAGGACTACCAGTAGCCCAGCCGGATAAAATTACCGCATCTGCCAAACCCCGTTCAATTGTTTCTTGTACCGCCGTCGTCAAATTTGGTGAACCTAATGGACGGGCGTGCTTGACCAACACATCTGCCCAAATTTTCACATCACTGCCCAGTTCACGACGATAGCGCAACAGTTGATGGGCTGCTCCTTCGATTAGTCCTTGGTCTGTTGCCATTACGCCAGTAAGGACGTTAACGCGAATAAATTGGGCATTAACACAGGTAGCGATCGCCATCGCACTCTGAGAGTCATTCCGTAACACATTAATCCCAATCGGCAACGCCACCAAGTTCATTAACCGTTGCACAATCAGCGTCATCGCACTGACTACAGCCGGATCTACTTGGCTTTTGGTAAACGGAGCATCAAAAAAATTTTCTACAATAATGCCATCGACACCACCCGCCGCCAGGGCAGTAGCTTCTTGTTCTGCCCGATCAATAATTGCTTTCAAGCTTCCCCCCCAACGTGCAGACGTGGGCAGGGGCTGTAAATGAACAACGCCAATAATCGGATTCGGTGTCTTAAAAATTTGATTTAAGTTCACTTGTCTACCTGAAAACACCGTTAACTTTCACCCTATCCCTCAAAACCAACAGCAGCAGGGGGAAAGAAGGCAAGGAGCAGGAGGAATTAACCTCTACTTTATTCTCCTCTAACCTTACCTCTGCAATGAGATTTTGGGGGTGGACAGAAGTAATGTGAAAAATTAGTGCGAATAATAACGATACATTAATCAATTTTTATATACAATGGATCGAGAGCGGGTTTCGTAAACGGAATTTCAATATCCGAACTAACTTGTGTGGGTTAACACAACCCTCCATGAGGTATACTTTTATAGCTTCAAAGTTAACCCACTCATTTTAGACCACGAATATAAAATACTGCATGGGCAACAAGCCAACAATTGCTATCTCTCACTTAGGCTGCGAAAAAAACCGAATTGACACTGAACATATGCTGGGTCTGCTTGTAGAAGCAGGCTATGATGTGGATTCTAACGAAGAATTAGCTGAATATGTTATAGTCAATACCTGTAGTTTTATTGAAGCTGCACGCCAAGAATCAGTGCGTACACTGGTAGAATTGGCTGAAGACAACAAAAAAATTGTGATTACGGGCTGCATGGCGCAGCACTTCCAAGAACAACTACTGGATGAATTACCAGAAGCTGTGGCAGTGGTAGGTACTGGCGACTATCAAAAAATCGTTGAAGTAATTGAACGAGTAGAAGCTGGTGAACGGGTAAAAGAGGTATCTGCTGAACCGACCTATATCGCTGACGAAACGACACCAAGATATCGAACTACGACAGAAGGTGTGGCTTATCTGCGAGTTGCAGAAGGTTGTGATTATCGCTGTGCTTTTTGTATTATTCCTCATCTCAGGGGAAATCAACGCTCCCGCACAATTGAATCTTTAGTTGCTGAAGCGAAGCAGCTTGCCGATCAAGGAGTAAAAGAATTAATCTTAATCTCCCAAATTACCACAAATTATGGTATAGATATTTACGGCGCACCAAAACTAGCAGAACTATTGCGGGCGCTAGGCAAAGTAGACATTCCCTGGATTCGGATGCACTATGCTTATCCCACTGGTTTAACACCCCAAGTGATTGCAGCAATCCAAGAAACGCCAAACGTTTTGCCTTACTTGGATTTGCCCTTACAGCATTCCCATCCTGAAATTCTCCGCGCTATGAACCGACCCTGGCAAGGGCAGGTAAATGACCAGATTATTGAGCGGATCAAAACAGCGATACCTGATGCTGTATTAAGGACAACTTTTATAGTCGGATTTCCTGGCGAAACGGATGCACATTTTGACCATGTAATGCAGTTCGTCCAGCGTCATGAGTTTGATCTTATGGGTGTCTTTACATTCTCCCCAGAGGAAGGAACCGCAGCTTATAAGCTACCAAATCAGTTACCTCAAGATTTGATGGATCAACGTCGGGATGCCCTGATGTCAGTCCAGCAACCCATTTCTCTCAAGAGAAATCAAGCAGAGGTGGGGAAGGTGGTTGATGTGCTGATTGAGCAGGAACATCCAGAAACTGGAGAGTTGGTGGGTCGTTCATCACGATTTGCCCCAGAAGTTGATGGACTGGTTTATGTTCAGGGATCAGCACCACTAGGCGCGATCGTACCCGTAGAAATTTACGATGCTGACATTTATGACCTTTATGGCGAGGTTATAGCATCACCTACGCATCCGCTGGAAAAAGAGTTTGTGGGTTTAGCCTAAGTTCTGCAAGGCTTAATCTCTAAGGCTAATTACCATTAGCCGAAAAACCCAAAGATATTTCGGGTATCTACCCATTGAGATAAAAGTAAAGAAATGTTAAGTTTTGATTAATACTTACTGTTCTGTAAATAAAAGCTGGGGTTTGCCCCCAAAACATCAAAATGTCTTGGTGATGATCGAACTTATCGACAGGGCGGGCAATCAAAACTCTAAACTTTTAACTCAATAAATTTTCAAGCACAACTATCAACTAACAAGTACAAACGACTTATGACGGATTCTTTTTTAAGCTTAGGACTCTCTGAAACTGTTGCTAACCAATTAAAAGAGCTAGGCTTTACAGAACCCACGACAATTCAATCACAAGCAATTCCGCAACTATTAGCGGGTCGTGATGTAGTGGGTCAATCTCAGACTGGTACTGGTAAAACGGCGGCTTTTTCGTTGCCGATTTTAGACCGGATTGATGTCCAAAATCCAGCAGTACAGGCTTTGATTCTGACACCGACCCGCGAGTTAGCTCTACAAGTAACTCAAGCTATACGCACATTTAACACGGATCGCCGTTTGGGTATCCTGACCGTTTATGGTGGTCAAGCAATTGATCTGCAAATTCGTCGTCTGCGCTCAGGCAGTGCGGTGGTTGTAGGTACGCCTGGACGGGTAATTGATTTACTCAACCGAGGTAATCTCAAGCTAGATCAGGTTAAATGGCTGGTGCTAGATGAAGCTGATGAAATGTTAAGCATGGGCTTCATTGATGATGTGGAAAAAATCCTCAGTCAGTTACCAGTAGAACGTCAGACAGCATTTTTCTCTGCTACCATGCCGCCAGTAATTCGGTCATTGGTATCAAGGTTCTTGAAATCACCTGCGACAGTTTCGGTAGAACAACCGAAGGCAGCACCGACAAGAATTAACCAAGAGGTTTATTTTATCCCTCGTGGTTGGTCTAAAGCTAAAGCTTTGCAACCAATTTTGGAACTAGAAGATCCAGAATCTGCGATCGTCTTTGTGCGTACCCGCAAGGCAGCAGCCGAACTCACTAGCCAATTGCAAGCTGCTGGTCATAGTGTGGATGAGTATCATGGCGATTTGAACCAAAGCCAACGGGAGCGTTTATTGCAACGGTTCCGTCAAAATAAAGTGCGTTGGATTGTAGCTACTGATATTGCGGCACGCGGTTTAGATGTAGATGATCTTACTCACGTAATTAACTACGATTTGCCAGATAGTGTGGAAAATTATATCCACCGCATCGGTCGTACTGGTCGCGCTGGTAAGACAGGAACAGCAATTTCCTTGATCCAACCTATGGAACGCCGTAAGCTACAGCTAATTGAGCGTCGAGTTCGCCAAAGCTTGAAAATCTGTCCAATTCCTACTCGCGCACAGATTGAGAGACGCTATCTCGAAAAGCTACAAACTAAAGTACGTGAAGCTTTAACTGGTGAACGGATGGCATCTTTCTTGCCAATAGTTTCACAACTAGGTGAGGAATATGATTCCCATGCGATCGCAGCAGCGGCATTGCAAATGGTTTACGACCAAACCCGTCCCGCTTGGTTAGGTGAGCCAGAACAGCAAGTTGATGACCGTTCATCGGTTCCCAAACCTCGTCTCAATCGTCAGCCAAAAACTTCGGTGACTCCTGCTCCTACGCCTAATCACTAAAAGTGGACAGGTCTGAGGACTAAGGACTAAGAAGTTAACAGTTACCAGTGAATAGTTAAACAACTAAACAGCAATTCAGGACTGCGAACTGAATAACTGGTAACTGATTATTTATTAATAATTGATAATTGAAAAAAACTCGTGGCTTCAACACTGTCTGCTGCTAATTACCCTGCATCTATTGCTGCCTCTACAGCTACCAAATGGCCTGGTTTGATAGAGGCTTATCGCCGTTATCTACCAGTAACATCTGCAACTCCAGTGGTGACACTACTGGAAGGCAATACTCCTTTGATTCCAGCACCTTCAATTTCCCAGCGAGTGGGTAGAGGTGTGCAGGTATTTGTTAAGTATGATGGTTTAAATCCAACTGGTAGTTTTAAAGATCGGGGCATGACCCTTGCCATTTCTAAGGCTAAAGAAGCTGGTGCTAAGGCTGTGATTTGTGCCAGTACTGGTAACACTTCGGCGGCGGCGGCGGCTTATGCTAGACGTGGGGGAATGCGGGCTTTTGTCTTAATTCCTGATGGTTATGTAGCACTGGGTAAGTTGGCACAGGCTTTGTTATATGGGGCAGAGGTGCTGGCAATTAAGGGTAATTTTGACCAAGCATTAAAAATTGTCAGGGAAATGGCTGCTACCTATCCTGTGACGCTGGTAAATTCTGTTAATCCTTATCGGTTAGAAGGGCAAAAAACTAGCGCGTTTGAGATTGTGGATGTGTTGGGACGCGCCCCAGATTGGCTGTGTATTCCGGTTGGGAATGCGGGCAATATTACAGCATATTGGATGGGCTTTTGTCAATACCATGAAGAAGGTAAATGTGATAGTTTGCCTAAGATGATGGGATTTCAAGCTGCTGGTGCTGCGCCGATTATTAGTGGTAAGCCTGTAGAGCATCCAGAGACGGTGGCGACGGCGATTAGGATTGGAAATCCGGCTAATTGGGAGAAGGCGATCGCAGTTCAACAAGCAAGTCAGGGAGAATTTAACGCTGTTACTGATGCAGAAATTATAGAGGCGTATAAGATATTAGCTGCGGAAGAAGGGGTTTTTTGTGAACCTGCTAGTGCTGCTTCGGTTGCTGGATTGTTGAAGGTGAAGGATCAAGTTCCGGCTGGTGCTACGGTTGTGTGTGTGCTAACGGGTAATGGTTTGAAAGATCCAGAGACTGCGATTAAAAATAATGATAGTCCGTTTTATCAGGGGGTTGAGCCAACTCTGGAAGCGGTGGCTGGAGTTATGGGATTTTAACAATTAATTGTTGTTTGGGAAAATGGCGATCGCACTTATTTAATCAGGGCGATCGTTTTTTGTTTGAGTTATTTTTTTAACGCAAAGGTATGAGATTTTAAATTTTGCCTTTTTCTTTGGTCATTTTATCAATGGTATCGGCAATTACGCTGGTTAAACTTCTGCGGGTTTGAGCATGATTTGCTTGTTCTGATTTTAAGGCTTGGAGGAGGCGATCGCGTTCTATAATTATCTGTTGGAGTTTAGCTTGCAATTCTTGAACATTCCCTGGTTGTCCTACTTTTTGGGTGATAGGTTCTACTGTAGTTGGGCGATCGCTGTTTTGTACAGAAGAACTTTGTTCTGCAATTTGAGCTTTTAGTGTTTCAATTTGTTCTTGAGCTAATTTAGCTTCAGTTCGGCGCTGTTCGGCTTCTTTGGTATATAGTCTACGCCAGTTAGCAGCACTTTCATTAGCTGCGTCACGCTCTGTTTGAGCTTCTGCTAACTTTTGTTTGAGTGTCCTGATTTCAACCAACCACTGCGTTAGCTCTTCGCTCATAATGTATAAAGTTTAGAGTTATGAGTTATGACTTTTAAATAATCCACTATATAACTTATAGCTTGCTTCAATGATATCTTTGCGCTTTTTACGTTTTTTTCGTTATCTGAATTGGAAAACGCTGCGGAATACCGTTGTACGTGCTGGTCAACGGCGCTTATCAGGTTTATCAGCAGAAATGGCTTACAATGCCATGTTAGGTTTGTTTCCAGCTATTTTGGCGGTATTGACTGCCATCGGGCTGTTTAAATCCTCTGCCTACAGCTTACAGCAGCTTGCTAGTCAAGTAAGTGAGGTTGCGCCCAAAGAAGCTTTGTTCTTAATTAAGGGTTTTGTGCAGGAAGTTAGCCAAACTCAAAATCAAAGTTTATTTTCACTCAGCTTTTTTGCTGCTATCTGGGCTTTTTCTGGGGCAATTAGTGCTGCGATGGCTGCGTTGGATCAAATTCATCAAATTCCAGCAGAGAAAATTCGCCCGTTTTGGAAAGCTAAATTAATTTCTATTGTTCTCACAGTTGGCAGCATTGTGCTACTGATTACAGCTTCTTTTTTGGTGTTTATCAGTGATTTAATTATCCAACTCGTTGCTGGTAAAAGTGGTAATTTGGGAGGAGAATTACTGGCTTTGTGGCGGTTATTTACTTGGCCTGTGGCGCTGGCGATTGTTGCTACAGCTTTTGGGTTTATTTATCGCTATGGCCCTAGTCGCTGGGAACATGGTACACCAATTATGCCAGGAGCAGTTATTGCAGCAGTTTCTTGGGCGATTTTATCGGCTTTATTTAAAATGTATGTGTCTAATTTTGGTAATTACAATAAAGCTTATGGTGCAGTGGGTGCTGTGATTGTTTTAATGCTTTGGTTGTATATGAGTTGTTTAGTTCTGTTGATTGGCGATCAATTAAATGCCACTGTAGGAGAGCAAATTAGAGAAAAAACAATTAACAATAAACAATTATCAATTATCAATGACCAATGACCAATGACTAGCCCTCATGTTAAGTTTATTTCCATCGGTGCTACTTAATTAATTTATGTCTCAGCCTAACCCTCACGTTTCTTCGGGATTAAGTAACTCTCACTCAGCTAAGATGAAGCGGTTGCGATCGCTCACTCATATCCTAGATAATGCTATTGCTATTCCAGGTACACGCTATCGAGTTGGGATTGACCCCATTTTAGGGCTATTACCTGGTGCTGGTGATTTCATAGGTTCTGCTTTCTCTGGTTATATTGTGCTGGAAGCAGCTAGAATGGGTTTGCCTAGAGAAACTTTAATACGGATGTTTTATAACATCATCTTAGATGAAATTGTTGGTTCTATACCTGTAATCGGAGATTTTTTTGATTTGGGTTTTAAAGCTAATGTTAAAAACATGGCTTTATTAGAAGCCCATGTAGCTACTCCTCAAGAAAGTAAAAAAGCTGACTGGTTATTTATTATCATATTATTGGGCGCGTTAATATTGTTTGTAGTTGCAATAACTGCTATCAGCGTTTTCATTTTAAGGTTGCTGTTTCAAGCTATTGGCGGCTAAAATTTATGCAGGATTGGTGGCAAGATACATTTCCTAAAAGTCGGCAAAGTATCACTATTACTGATGCTAATGGTTATCCTGTTTCAATTGCTTATGGTGAGAAAGGAACAGGTAAACCTTTAATTTTAGTACATGGTATTGGTAGTTGGAGTTACGGCTGGCGTTATAATATTGAACCATTATCCCAACATTTTAAAGTAATTGCTTTTGATGCTAAGGGTAATGGCTTTTCTGATAAGCCAGCATATCCAGATCAACCTGGGCACCAAGCGATTGAATTAGCCAGAATTATTCAATCTTTATGTGATGAACCTGCTTTGGTTGTGGCAGAATCTTTAGGGGCGTTAACAGCACTTGCTTGTGTAGAATCACATCCAGAGTTATTTGAAAAATTAGTCTTAATTAATGTGCCGATTTTTCCGCAAGGCATACCTAATCGTGGTATGCAAGTGCTATCAAGTATTCCTCTGGATTTAATTAAGATAGTTGATCAATTGCGGTTGGCAAGTTTCTTTTCACCACTGGTAAGGTATATTTTCGCAATTGAAAGACAGGATGTTGTGGTGGATGCAACGGCGATAACTGAAGAAGATGTTTATTGGATAACTTATCCGTATATAGAGTTTCCGAATACAATTACGAAATATACTGAGGATTTACAACACGCAGCTATTGAGATTCAACGGTTGCAACAAAAACTGCCGAGTTTGATTGGTGATATTCAAGAGAATTTAGGTAAGATAACTTGTCCGACGTTAATTTTATGGGCTGATAAAGATAATTGGTTTCCTGTTAAGGATGGGGAGAAATTACAGAGGTTTATACCCAATTCTAGATTAGAAATTTTGAATAATTGTGGGCATGATGCGGCGGCGACTTGTCCAGATCAGGTTAATCAGCGTATTATTGAGTTTTTGTGCGATCGCTAATTTTTATTAGTCAAGATAAGATTAAATGCAGGATAAGTTTTTACCTAAGCAGGTTGCTGATTTGAGAGAGGAAGCAGCGATCGCACTTGCGTATAGTACAAAAAGAGATGCGATCGCAACACCTTTACACCAGCAACCTATCCTCACAGCTTTTGTCAAACAAGGTGATGTTGGTAAACCTATCCTGTTGTTACATGGTTTTGATAGCTCATTATTAGAATTCTGTCGTTTGTTCCCCCTACTCGCAACTCATCATCAAACTTGGGCTATAGATTTATTAGGTTTTGGCTTTACCGATAGAATGGCGGGGTTAAATTTTAACCCTGCTGCAATTAAAACCCATCTTTATAGCTGCTGGAAAACTTTAATCAATCAACCTGTAATTTTAGTCGGTACGTCGATGGGAGGTGCAGCAGCAATTGATTTTGCCCAAAGTTATCCACAAGCTGTGGAAAAACTAATTTTAATTAATAGTATGGGTTATCTCAGTGCCTTATCATTAGGGCAATTGCTGTTTCCGCCCCTAGATTTTTGGGCTGTGGAATACTGGCGACAACGTAAACTTCAGGCACTAAATTTAGCTATTCTTAGCGGTTGGGATGCAAGGCAGATTGACGCTTTAAGATGTGTAAATTTACACATTGATATGCCTAGTTGGTCTGAGGCGATGATTGCTTTTACGAAAAGTGGCGGTTATGGCTGTTTGGGAGATAAGATTTCTCTAATTCACCAGCAAACTTTAATTTTGTGGGGAGAATTAGACGATATGGGAACTGAGGACGCTTATAAATTTAGGCGTGATATTAGTGATAGTAAGTTGGTTTGGGTAAGAAATTGCGGTCATAGTCCGCAACTTGAGCAACCAGAGTTTACGGCAGAACAGATTTTAGCTTTCGGAAGATGACCGCACCTCTAACAAGGTTCCCGAAATTTGGGAAGACTGATCTAGTATCTGAGAATCATGTGATAATTATTCAGCTATCTCTGAATGCTGGCTGCTAAATGGCTGAAATAACTGATTCCGCTAATGAACTCATAGCTGCTCTGAATATTGGCGCTGATCTGAATTTCGATTTGCCGAATCCAGAGGATGAACAGATTTCAGAGATGGATTTTCAGCAGCAGGTAGATAATGCTTGGCTGGTGTGCGATCGCTTTGACTTGCAAACGGAAATCTGGCGCGGTAGGATTTTACGGGTGATCCGCGACAGAGAGAAAAAAGGCGGTGACGGCAGAGGGACAGGTTTCCTCAACTGGCTAAAAGATCGAGAAATTAGTAAAAGTCAGGCTTATTCTTGGATTGAATTGGCAAATAGTGCTGATAAGTTGTTAGAAGATGGGCAGTTAGATCCAGCTTCGATTAATAATTTCAGCAAACGCGCTTTTGTGGAAACAGCGAAAGCTTCCCCAGAAATTCAGCAATTAGTAACTGAGGCGGCGCAAAAAGGCGATCGCATTACTCGTCGTGAAGTACGCCAACTTACTGATGAATGGACGGCGATGAGTTCTGATTTGCTACCAGATGAGGTAAAAGAAAAGGCAGCAGATGGTTCTATTCCTACTCGCTATCTCGCACCTTTAGTTAAGGAAATTGAAAAGTTACCCCCATCTCACCAAACAGCTTTACATCACGAAGCATCTGTTAATCCTAGTGTGGATACAGTTAAACAATTAACTTCAGATGCGAAAAATTTAGCTAAGTATTTAGATGCAGGGGCGCAAGTACAAGCTATAAACCAATCATCTTTAGATTTAGAAATGGCACTAGAGGAAGCTTTGCGCTTGGGATGTTTGAATTTAGCTGCTGATATGGTAAAGCAAGCCGCGCAGGTAGAACAAACTATCGCTAAGTTCTATATGACATGGAAACGTTTGGGTGGTCTTTCAGATAGATTATATGTGGATACTGGGGCGAGTACTCCACATTTGCGATCGCTCCTTAATTGCTTGGATCGTCTATCTGGTGACATTATCGAAGTGGCACTTGATGATTCAGGCGATCGCACTATTCGCTTGAAAGTTTTGAGTGATGCCGATTAAGTTTTATTACCTCAGCAGTACCGAATTTTGGGTCGGTACTGCTAAAAAAGTTTAAAACTCGCGCATTAGTTAAACCTACATCCCCTTACCAACCACTTGCACTAATCTGTGAATTGGCTTTAACGGGAGGATTCTTTATTTGATTAGCATCCGACAAAGATAAAGTCATTAAGCTTAAACTTACCGTAAACGTAATAGACCAAAACAATTTAGACCAATTTAAACAATTCATGTTAAAGCTGCTGTTTTTATTCAAGTTGAGATTTGTCTTCAGTCTGTAAAACTAACTTGGTCGTGCTTGTTTATGGTAAATACTAATCAGGTTGGATAAATTGTATAATCTGATTATAGTATTTTACAAGCCTATGCTCTTGATGTCCCAAAATAACGTATTAAAAATGTTGGTTTAAATCTCAAAAACATAGCTTTAAAGATATTTATAATACTTACTTATAGAAAGTTTATTACTATAGAGTCATCATCACAAATATATAGACCCGTGATATACAAAAAGTATTAGGTAATCATTTAAAGAAAATTTTATTAATAAAAAAAAATAACAAGATTAAAACTTGGTAATTCAGCTTGATTTTTTTCCTTGCTCCCTGCCCCCTGCATTGCCAGTTTTACCGTTAAAGTGCTTAAGTATGATGATTTAGGCTGTGTGGTTCACTTAGCGCGGTAAACTCAGATGTTGCACCTGATTTCGTTTACCAAGCGTGCTGGGAGAAAAAAACCTTGGGTATAGAACTACGCAGTTATGTATTTATAGATAGCTTACAAGCTCAACACGCAGCTTATATAGGGACAGTGGCGCTAGGGTTTTTACCCTTGCCAGGGGATGCTTCACTGTGGATTGAAATCTCACCAGGTATTGAAATAAACAAAATTACAGATATTGCCCTAAAGTCTGCCTCTGTACGTCCAGGGGTGCAAATAGTCGAGCGACTTTATGGTTTGTTAGAAATTCATTCTAGCCGACAAGGGGAAACGCGGGCTGCTGGTAAAGCGATTCTAGATTTCTTGGGAGTTCGTCAACAAGACTGCATCAAACCGCGCGTAATTTCTAGCCAAATTATCCGCAATATTGACGCTCATCAAACACAACTAATCAATCGTACTCGGCGGGGACAATTGCTGTTAGCAGGGCAAACCTTGTATGTTTTAGAAGTTGAGCCTGCGGCTTATGCAGCCTTAGCAGCTAATCAGGCGGAGAAGTCGGCATCAATTAATATTCTAGAAATTAACGCGGTGGGCAGTTTTGGACGACTTTATTTAGGGGGAGAAGAACGAGATATTATTGCTGGTGCGGCTGGTGCGTTGGCGGCGTTGGAAAGTGTGCCTGGGCGGGAAAACCCTGCTGCTAGGAAGGAGTGAGGGCAACGGATTTTGTAACGGATTTAACGGATAAGTTGTCGAGGAAATTGATTGATGGCAAATTTAAAACATCTGGCACTACTGAAACAAGGTGCTGTTAGTTGGCTTGAGTGGAGAAAAAACAACTTAGAAATAGAACCAGATTTAAGTGAAGCTAACTTAATCAAAGTTAATCTCAGAGGTGCTAACCTGAGCGGAGTTAACCTGAGTAGGGCTGATTTATATCAAGCTAAACTAATATCCGCTAACTTAAGTAATGCTAACCTCAGCCTAGCTAACCTTCAGGCGGCTGAAATGATAGAAGCTGAATTAATTGCAGCTAACTTAATTGGTACTAATTTAATTGACGCTAAACTCATCAATGCTGATTTAAGTAGTGCTAACTTAATGGGCGCTAACCTAATGGGTGCTAATCTCAAAGGCGCTGATTTAATAGAAGCAAACATGAGGGGCGCTGATTTTATTAATGCTAATTTGATGTCAGCTAATTTGAGCAATTCTTTCCTTAACTATGCCAAGTTTTATGAAGCGGAATTAATTGGGGCTTACTTTTATAAAGCTGATCTTTTTAAAGCTAATTTAAGTAACGCACACTTGGGAGAAGCTTACTTATTTGGAGCTAATTTAAGTCAAGCTGAACTAAAAAAAGCTGACTTGAGATGGACTAACTTGAGTAAAGCCAATTTCACAGGTGCTAACTTAGTTGGCGCTAATTTGAGAGGTGCTAATCTGAGTAAGGCTAATTTTACAGGTGCAAATCTTACTGATGCTAACCTGGATACAGTTAATCTGCACAAAGCTAACCTTGAAGGTGCAATCATGCCGGATGGAACAATTCATAAATGAATTATACTATCCGGTTGATTTAATTCACAACTTTAGTTTAACTTTTGGCTAGGTTTAACAAAGATTCATTAAGTTGTTGCAAACCAACTTTAGTTTCACTAATACTACTAGCAGCTTGTGCTGCACCTTGATTAAGAATAGTCATTGAATCGACTACCTGCTGAATTGCGATCGCCTGTTGTTTGGCATTCAAAGAAATTTGTTGCGTATTAATATTAATATCATTAATCGCTGCAACAACACTCTCTAAAGTTTTATTGCCTTCCTTAGTAACTTCGACTGTAGTATTAGTAGCATTTTGAATACTAGCTACGACACTATGAATTTGTTCAGCAGATTTTCTACTCTTATCCGCTAGTTTACGAATTTCCGCAGCTACCACAGCAAAACTTTTACCTTGAACCCCAGCACGTGCGGCTTCTACTGCGGCATTCAGTGCTAACATATTTGTCTGCTCGGCAATATCACTAACTAAATTGGTAATATTACTAATCTGATGGGTTTGTTCGCGCAAATTGATAATTTGATCAGTTATTTGCTCTACTTTTTCTCTCAAACTTGATTTGACAGAGGTAGTTCGCTGATCGAATTGAATTGTACCATCTACCAGTGCTAATACTTCACGAGTTCCTGCCGCCGCCGCCGCCGCTTGTTCATCTGATTGGTGAGAAAATGCACCTAACTCATCCATTGTTGTAGTAGTTTGATTTACAGCCGTTGCTTGTTGGATTGCCATCCGTTCTTGATGTTCAAGCGCAGCCGAAATCAACTGAGAAGAAGTTGCCACAGTTTTAATTACTGTTGCTTCTTGGCGATAAGTTTGGATGTATTCTAAACTTAATCCTATAAATGGTACTAAGTAAGCAATAATTTTCAGAAAATGCCCAATATTGAAATGATTATCAAACAATGCGGTCGAACCAAAAGCCATGTGCATTTGAGTAACGACAGAGGGAATTGTACTGATAATTAGGGAATGAGAAAATATACTGGGATACTGCTGATAGAACTTTGGTAAAATAAACAACCCTGCAAAAGCGAATAGTAACAAAGGTATTACATCCCAAGGTCTGGTTATCGGTGAATTTAGGAATGTAGTTTGAGGTAGATTAGGGGTGGTAGTACAAGCAACAATGGTGAGATAAGCAACTAATCCAAAACCAAGGCTAGTCATTACCACAAAACTTAAGTTTCCCCGCCACTTTTTAGCTCCTGTAAATATAAAAATCCCTGCACCACAAATCAGAATTACCGCATTAAATAATCGGCAAATTGCCCATGTAAAAGGCACTAAATCCTGCTGATTAGCTACCCCTGCAATTAATCTATCTGCTGCTAAAACGTGGAAAGCATCCATACATCCAGCCACAAACAAAGCTACACCAATAATCGGAGTAACTACATCTCGTTTAACTTGGAAGTGAATAAATGATAACAACGCTGTAAAAAAGGCTGTGCAAACGGCACTCCATTCTAAAAATGTGTGTGTAAAGCTGCCAGATAAAGCATTATGTACTACCTCAAAGGATTGTTGAGTAGATAGCTGCGATAGTTTCGCAAAATCTAAGGTAACTTTTGGTGAGGCAAAACTAATACCTAAGAGATTTAATAAAAAGGGTAATACACAGATGACAAGTACTGCCCAAATAAATTCTTTAGGAAGTTGGGTTTTTTTCATAAAATATGTAGATTTTTAGGAGATAGCTTTTACCCGATGTCAAACTGATTTTGGTTAGGAGGAATTTTTAGTAGATGCTTCTATCTTATATAAGATGCCCAAAAAAAGTTCACTATAAACATTATCTCGTGAAATTTGTTATATACAGGACTTACGCAAAACGGCACGCGCTCATTATGCCCGCACTACATTTGTGGTGGCATAAAATTAAATTCTCTTCTATGTAGTGTGACCATCTTGGTCACTGGGTTTTATTCGTAAATGCTGTACATTTCTCTGACGCGCTAATTCTAACTGGCGGTGTTTTTCCTGCATTCGAGCTTTTTTTTCTTCCGTCAGACTATCAAAGCAATTTGGACAACAAACCCTTTCTTGATATTTTTCTGAAGTTTTATCTGCTTCAGAGATAGGATGACCGCATCCTCGACACGCATTATAAGAACCTTCTTCCAACCCATGTTTAACAGCTATGCGCTCATCAAATACAAAACATTCACCTTCCCAAAGGCTTTCTTCTGTGGGTACTTCTTCTAAATATTTCAGAATACCGCCTTGCAAGTGATACACTTCTTGGAAACCTTGCGACAACATAAAAGCAGATGCTTTTTCGCAGCGAATTCCCCCAGTACAAAACATTGCTACTTTCTTGTGTTTATTGGGGTCAAGATTTTGCTGCACATATTCAGGAAATTCGCGGAAAGATTTGGTTTGCGGAGAAATTGCCCTCTGGAATGTACCAATATCTACTTCATAATCATTACGAGTATCAATCAGCACTACGTCAGGGTCAGAAATTATGGTGTTCCAATCTTTAGGATTAATATAAGTACCAACCTGCTCATTTGGGTCAACAGGAACACCCAATGTAACGATTTCTTTCTTCAGTCGCACCTTCATACGCTCGAAGGGTGGTGAGTCGGTGTAAGACTCTTTATGCTTAAGGTCTGTAAAATGTGGGTCTGAGCGTAGATATGATAATACAGTATCAATGGCTATGCGATCGCCCGCAATTGTACCATTAATTCCTTCATCCGCCAGCAGAATTGTCCCCTTAATACCATGTTCTATACAGCAAGCTAGTAGGGAGTTTTGTCGTTCTGCAATATCCCCTAACTTCACAAACTTATAAAAAGTTGCCACAACTTGAGTCATTTTTTCCGTCTAATATCCCTCTTAAAAATACTCTACTCAACAAATCGCCTGCAACATTGAACTAGGCTGTTAACTTCTCCAACTTACCCCCGGCAAGTTTTTACAATCATCCCCATATAAAATACGCTGTTTTCCGTCGGGATAACCATGTACACACCACCCATTCCGCTTTATCCAAGCATCGTATCCAAAAATTGTAGCAACGCTAGTTGCAGCAATTAATATTATTCCTCCTGCTGCTAAAGCAATGTACTGCCACCATTTAATTTTAGTTTCTTTCATATATTATTTTATTAATTACTGTAAATTTTATATCCAACAGTTTTTAATTATTACTAATAATAGATATTGAACCGATATTTTGTGCAACAGTAGTTATAAATATTTATTCAAAGTAAAGCCCGCGCAGGCGGGCTTGGTTAGTATAGCCCCAGGCTTGAGCCTGCGGGTTATCTTATGCAGCGTCGGGATTTAAATCAATCATCTCCCTAGTTGTATAAGTACCAATTGGAGTCCAAATTATATAAGGAAGTAGGAATAAAGCAGCAGATTGGGACATCGGCAAAACTGTTAATGCTAATATAATTCCTAAGATTAAACCTGTTGCTCCTAAAACTGTCCCAACTGTCAGGCTACGGAATCTTAAAGTAGCAGGGATGTAAGCAACAGTAACAATTTCTAATACTAAATACCATCCCATTAATAACCAAGTTTTTAAACTGCCTGGGTCTTGTTCCCAAATTATCAGTGCTGAAGCTGCACCGCTAAAGAAAACAATTGTCCAAATAAACGGAATCGCAGGTTCAAAAAATAGCCATTTAGGTCGCTCTAGGCGTTTACCCCATTTTAAATCTCGCGGTCTTAACAGCGCACTTCCTAAAGCTACTAAGAATGTTACGCCTCCAATTACCCAGCTTGAATCAAACATATATTTTATTTACCCTTTACTAAATAATAAACAGATGTTAAAAAGTTGATTGACATAATTAATCGTGTCAAATTTATGGCTGACCTAAATCAGCCTTAAGCATTAGAAATAAAATTTATAGTATGTTTGTTGGGTTAATTCTAATATTAGTCAGGACAGTTTTAAGCAAACAATTTTCGAGTACACAAATATCTGATGTACAAAACCTGCCCTTACCAACTCGTCACCCCAATATTAACCACCCAAAGATATATTAAAAGGACCTACGCCTAGAGAAGCTGAACGGGCGGCTTCTTGTAAAACTTCTGTTGTAGTAGGCAAGTGTACAAAGCGCACAGATTCCGGTGAACTAAATTCGATCTTTTCAGCTTCTTGGCTTTGTTCATTGCTCACCATCAATAATCTTAAAGAATAAGTATCGGTTTTGTTAAATGGGCGTAGAATGAAGTCAATCTCAGACTCAGGATTTTTACAGTTTACAGGCGTTAGTTGTTGTACTTGATGCTGGCGGTCTGGAGATTGTGCTTCGATGTATATAGCAGTGTTGCCAGCAGATAATGTGATGCCCATTTTAAATTCATCAAAATCGCGATCGCCTTGGTTAGATAATTGAATTTGAGCAATAGTTACCTCATCATATTCGTAGGAGCGATCGCCGTAAGCAATTTTTAGCTGGGTACGCAAACAAGATGCGTCTTGCAAATCTTCAAATTTCGGAAATACATCAACTCTACGACCGATGGGTTGTGTTCTATGTTGATATTTATAAAAAAAGTAATGAATAATAGCTCCAATTGCTCCACTGATTAGTAAACTTAAAACTATTATTAGGATTATGTACCATTTTAATTCAGGCATATTAGGTTGATTTAATGTAAGTAGTATTATTCGCGATCGCTATTCATAAATAAAGCCTGCGTGGGCGGACTTGATGTCTGGGTTAATTACTTTAACCCAAAACAAAAAGTAGAGACACGACATGGCGCATCTCTACTTTATGTACTCTATTAGACTAACTTATGAGGCTTTAGTTAGATTTTCTACTGGTGTTAGGGCATTTAACACCTGAGTAGTGTTAGATGCTTCTGATGACGTAGGCATCCACAAACTCCAAACGCGCTCGTCCATCATCGACTGAGCGAGTAAGCGACGATAAAGATCGCTTAATTGAATTGCTACACCTGTCCAGCTAAAATTTTGACGGACTCTAGCTGAGGCTTCGACTCTCAGTTTTCTCGCCCATAATTCATTGGTGAGAATACGATCAATTGCAGCAGCCCAAGCGTTAATATCTTGGGGTGGAACAAGTAAACCTGTTTCTTCTGGTACTACTGTAAACTTCAAGCCACCAACGTTAGAGGCAATTACAGGTGTACCACAAGCCATTGCTTCAATTGCTACCAGTCCAAATGGTTCGTAGTGGCTGGGAACTACACAAACATCTGCGGCTGCATAGTAGAGTGGCAATACATCGTGGCTGAGTTGACCTGGAAAGATGGTTTGATCTGCTAAATCTAATTCTTGTACTAATTGTTGTATACGTTCTTTTTCTTGTCCGTCTTCACGTTCTGGATCGCTACCACCAGCAATTACTAATTTGAGATTACCAGAAGTCTTGGCTTTAGATGCAGCGCAGGCACGAACCATTGTTTCAATACCTTTACGAGGATCAAAACGTCCGACGTAGAGAACTATTTGATCTGTAGGATTTAAGCCTAGTTTAATTCTTGCTTCTGTTTTAGAGATAATGTGGAATTTATCTATATCAGTTCCGCAGGGGATAACTTCAATGCGCCCTTGCTGAGATACTAACTGGCGGAGATATTCTTGCTCTTGAGGACTGGTAGCAACTACACAGTGAGCTTTTTCTAAAATTTGTTGCTCAATTTCTAGTCTAGTAGATGCGATCGCCGGAATTTTTTTAACGGAAGGATATTTAACTGCTCCTAATGAGTGATAAGTATGAACTAACTGAATATTATTTGAGGCTTGTAACTGTAAGCCCGCCCAAGCAGACAACCAGTAATTAGTATGAATTAATGGATAATTAGTGCCTTCTTTAGTCTGAAACTTCTGAAATGCTTCAACAAATTCAGGCATATACTGAAACAGTTCATCTCGCGGAATAAACTTTTCTGCCCCAGCAACTAAGCGAATTGTGCGACAGTGATCTGAATGCTGTACAATTGTGGGTTGATCTGGACTGGTTTTGCGGGTGAACATATCCACCTGCCAACCTAATTTTGCTAAAGCTTCACCAACTTGGCGCACATAGACATTTTGCCCGCCCGCTTCTTCTTTGCCGATGTCGGCGGCTGGATCTGCGTGATCTGATATTAGTGCGATCGCTTGTCTTTGTGGAATACCTGCACGGGTAGAAACTATAGGTGATTCTTTGGCTTTATTCGAGGAATTGTTGGCGGCTTTTTCAGCCATCGGCTGTCTATTTTGATTTAACATACCTTCACCTCATTTAAAACGTTGGAACGTTAACAAATTGGGACGTTGGAACGCTTACAAATTGGAACGTTAGAACGTTATATTTAAAGATCCATTTTTCCTTTGAAACCCGAAACAGTTGAAATACTGGAAAGTTAACAGTTGTAACAATCTGATTCAGTATAATTACCTAAACTTTCCAAATTTCAAGTGTTTTAACGGGACTGGAATCTAAAACGTTTGGATGTTCAAACCTGGAAACGTTGCAGTTGAGTGGCAAATTATTCAAGAATTATGAGAGTAAGCTACTCAAGTTATGACGGCTAGATGCGTGACCGTTTTGCTTGAAGCGTTCTGCCAAGATTTGCCGATAAACCGCTTCATAACCTTCAGTCATCTTTTCTACACTGAAGTTTTTAATCACATGATCTCGGCAAGCTTTACGGCTTAATTCAGTGACTTTACCAACGGCTGCTACTGCTTCTTCAACATTATGAATTAAGAAGCCTGTTTCACCGTCAGCAATAACTTCTTGAGTAGACCCCATTTCGATAGCGATCACAGGCGTACCTGTGACCATAGACTCAATCATAACTAACCCAAACGGTTCGCGCCAGGTAATCGGGAATAAAGTGGCTACAGCACCCCCTAAAAGGGCATTCTTTTGCTGATGATTGGCTTCGCCTAAATATTGAATTTGTTCGCCATCAATATGCGGTTTAATTTCCTGTTCGTAATATTCCACATCGACGACATCAATTTTGCCTGCTATTTTTAAAGGCAAACCTGAGCGTTTAGCAATTTCTATTGCTAAATGTGTGCCTTTTTCTGGGGAAAGACGACCTAGAAAAGCTAAGTATGGTGGATCTTGTGGTTTTGGGTAAAACTCGTAAGTGCTGGTGTCTATGCCGTTATAAACTGTGGCAACGCAGTTGAGGTTAAGTCTAGGTTCGCGTTGCGAGTTGGAGATACTTACATAGGGCTGACTACGAGCATAGCTAAACATTTTCTCGTTGTCAGGGGTAAAAATACCATGCAGGGTGTGGACAGTAGGTGTTTTGACAAACTTGGAATATGGTAATGCCGCGCAACCCATGTGGGAATGAATGATATCAAATTCGTGAGCCCGTTCATAAGCTTTGCTAAGGTGCAGAGCTTCGTAAATTGAATATTCTTTAACCGCAGGGTCTAGACGTAGTGCTTGAGGGTGAACAGACTCTAATTTAGCAAGGCTGATGGAATCACCAGATGCAAATAATGTCACCTCATGTCCACGTCTCACTAATTGATCGCAAAGTAGACCAACAACGAGTTCAACACCGCCATAAGCTGGGGGTGGTACTCGTTCCCATAATGGTGCAATTTGAGCAATCCGCATAACTCATTCCTCCTTAAAAGGATCTATGGTAAAAGTGTTTCTAAAAGAATCAGCTATTTGTTTGTAGATCGTGCTACTTGGCTATACCGATTGTTTAGTAACAGCACTTGAGTTGAAATTAAAGCAAAACTTCGTAATATTGCAATTTCAAGGGTTTACGGATATCTGGGCTTGATTATTTAAAAAGCTTTCATTTCTTCAAACAGAAAAAGCAGATTTATTTTGCGCTCATGTCAAAGGTAATTAGATTAATCACACGGCTGAAACTCTTACTAAAGGGATATTGTTTTATTTGATATCTACGTGCAAATCTAATTATTAGAATGTTAAAATTGATACATTATTACAATATTAAGTTTGCACGGTTCACAGGTTCGGCAACCCGTACTAAAGAGGGGAATGTCCGACCTAATTAGTGTTATTTAAACTACCGTTATCATGTAGTTAGGTTATTTATGACTGAAGGTAGATGTGCTTTTTCGATGAAAACTATAAACTTTTGAGATTGAGTAATTTTAGATAATTTTATTGAAAGATTTGTGGCATTTATCTTTGGGATTTGGGAACCTTTTCAAGTTACAAGAAAATTTGGGTTCCCTCGTCTTTGTGGTGGAAAATGTCGTTTAGTGGTCATTGGTGATTGATAAAGCTCTCGCTCTATATGTACTGAACCGCTTCCTAGTCTGAGGAGGCGGATTTTGTATGATTAACTTACGTTTCAATGCTAAGGATGATGGAGTGGCAGAGAGTATTACCGCTCTTACGTTACAGATTGATTCATTTGTCGTATCACTTATGCCAGACATGAACATCCGTTGTGAACAACCATCTGACTACAGTGCGATCGCACAAGTCAATATTCAGGCATTTCAGCAGGAAAATGAAGCTCGTTTGATAGACAAGATTCGCAATTCTGAGCGTTATATCCCAGAGTTGTCTTTGGTTGCAGAGGTCGATGAAGTTGTAGTTGGGTATATCCTGTTTAGTTATATAGATTTGGTGGGAAACCAACACTTTCAGGTACTTGGTTTAGCGCCGCTTGCAGTGCTACCGAAATTTCAACGACAAGGAATTGGTAGCGCGTTGGTAGAAGCTGGGTTAGCTAAGGCAGAAGAAATGGGATGTGCGATCGCGATCGTTTTAGGATATCCCGAATTTTACGGTCGCTTTGGCTTTGAGCCATCAATTCATTATGGAATTGAGTCTCCCTTTCCAGTACCAAAAAATGCTTTCATGGTTAAACCACTTAAGGACTATCACAGGAAATATCGGGGAAAGGTAGTTTACCCGTTAGCTTTCCGAGGAGTATAAATCATGCTTGAAAACCGTAAATTAGATACCTTTTCCCTAGCTGCGTTACTGGTATCTGCACATTACGGCTTAGGTTTTCTATTGGGAACTGCTGAACAATCGCTGACTTTGGGTTATGCAGGTAGCCTTTATCCTGTCTGTCTTGGTTTAGGCACGATCGCACTATTATTTTTAGCTAAGTTTTATTGGATCAAAATAGATCAAATCTGGACTTTATTGGGTAACAGCTATGGCAAGGAAGTAAAAATTGGTGTGGGGTTGATGTCATGGGCATCGCTAATTGGAATTGAAGCTGTACAGATGATTTCTGGAGCTTTTATTCTGAAAGTTTTAGGGATGCCAGTGCTACCAAGTACGATCGCTTTGGCTGCTTTGTTTACAATTATTTCCTTACTGCCAGTTGAGAAAGCGGGTTTTTTATTTCGCGGGTTGTTGGTTGTAAATTTTTTAGCTTTGGTTTATGGGTTGTGGGTACTGCATGGGTTGCCTGAGTATGTGCGATCGCCTTTGGAATTTCTTCCCTCTTTGCAACAAGTAAGTCCAGCAAATATTATCGGTATCTCTTTATCAACAATATTGCTAGTGCTGATCGATATGAAGTATCAGCAGTTTATTGTCCAAGCAAAAGATATTCGTAGTCTGTATCAAGGTTGTATATTAGCTGCAATTATACTGATATTGTTGGCATTTATACCCTCATCGGTAGTGATCGCTGCTCAGAATGCTGGAATTTTACCTGATGGAATTAATGGTAAAGAAACTTTGCCTTTTATCCTCTCTTGGATTGGTGGGGGAAGCAATAAACCTTTAGGAATTATGCTAATTATGTCTTTATTGGTTCCCGTGCTGGGTGTTGGTAGCAGCATTTTACGGGTGCAGACAAAGACGATTTTAGATTTTAATATATTACCTTTTTCTCAAAGCAGTCGGGTTTTTATCACTATATTCAATGTAGTTTTGAGCATAGCGATCGCTTCTCAAGGGGGCGATTTAGTAAATTTAATTGTGGCTTTTTATGCTGCTTATGTAGCGGCTGTATTTGTGCCATTTTTATCATTCATTTTTAAAGAAAAAGGATATTATTGTTTTTCTAAGTTAAGCGTAAAATTTTCTTTATGGGCAGGTGTTATATCAGCCTTGGGAGTATTAGGTTTAACTATTATCACCCCAAGTTACAGAGGTTTTGGGAATGGGGAATTGAATATTATGATTGTTGGGATTGTCTTTAGTTTTATAGGTTTGTTGTTGGGCGAACTTGTTGACAAATATTTTGATATTTTCCCAACTCGTGAAATTTAAATAAATGCAAAAATTTTGGTATAATAAGATTTTTTATTAAAGACTAATAAAGTCATTTTTCTATGCGATCGCATCCAAGTATCTTCTGCTCTATTGCTTTATCGTTACTGCTAATACCTGCTATTAAAACTCAAGCAGCAGTTGTTTCCACTCCCCAAAACGTACTTGATCCTCACCATCCCGCCGATGTTGCTAAAACTTTAACAGATTTAGGGAAAATGGCAGCTACAGGAAATGCTGCTCTTTCCTTACAATTGTTTAATCGGGCTGTGAAGATAGCGCAAACTATCGAAGATACATCTTCTAAAATTGACGTTTTGTCTACTATTGCCCTCAAGTTAGCTCAATCTGGACAAACTCAGAAGTCAAAAGAGCTATTTGAGCAAGTTGTGCAGCTAACTAAGCGCAGGAATAAAGACTCTTTATATGAACAAGATCCGGCATTACGCAATGTCGTGATTAAACTTGCACAAGCAGGATTTACTCAGCGAGCTTTACAATTAACTAAAACAATTTCTGCTAAATATTATCAAGCTGAAGCTCTTAATGCGATCGCGCCTATTTTAGCAGCAAAAGGACAAGTAGAGCCAGCTAAGAAAATTCTCTTAGAAGCTCTACAAAAAGCCAGAGGTATTACCGGAGATTATGCTTATGAATCTAATGGTAGTTGTAGTAACTATAAGTTTGAGGTGATGTCTAAAATAGCTACCAATTTAAGCTCATTTGCACAGTTTGAGCGAGCATTACAGTTGGCTAAAAGTATTGAAAATTGTAGCTCTGCTAGCGGTGAAAGTACACAAGACTATCAAACCTGGGCATTTCTCGGAATTTTGGCAAATTCAGCAAATCTAGCTCAAGTCAAGCAAACTTGGACAACTGCTCAAACAGTAAAAGATGCTGAAGTTTGGTCAAAAATAGCGGTGAAATTGGTGGAACTGGGTGAGACAAATTTAGCTTTATCAGCAGCTTCAAAGATTTCAAAGGAAATTTCTTCAGTAACTAAAATTGATTCTGGATCTGCCTTACGAAATTTTGGACTGAAAGAAACTGCACTGAGCAATATTGCGATCAAATTGGCTGAAGTTGGGAAATTTGAACCAGCTTTACAGGTGGTGGATAAAATTTATGAAATGACAGAGGAAGAGCAAAAAGAAAACGAAAATTTGATAGGTAGGGGAAGACTTAGTACTAAAATGTTAACTTTAGTTGAAGTCAGCCGCCAATTAGCCAAAGCAAAGCAAGTTGATCAAGGATTAAAGATAGCTAATAGTATTGGGAATGAGTCAGGAAAAGCTCTAGGAATAATTGCGATCGCCCAAGAGTTACAAAAAATGGGGCAAGGATTACAAGCTCAGAAATTTCTTGACCAAAATTTGCGTTTACCTGAAATGCCACAGGATAATGATTCCCAGGCTAATCAGTTAATTATTGATATTGCAGGAGCTTTAGTACCAGCCGGACAAGTTGAAAAAGCTTTGCAAATTGCCCAGTCTTTTAAAGATGACAGTAATAAACAACAGGCATTAACTAACATTTCTACTCAGCTAGTAGAAATTGGACAAGTTGATCGAGCTTTGCAAATTGCCAAAACTTTAACTTTCCCTGGTTATAAGGATCAAGTTTTTAATGCAATAGCATCCAAATTTATAGAACTGAGACAACCTGATCGAGCTTTGCAGGTGGCACAACTTCTTGAAGATGATTCCAAAACGAATATGTTAGCTAATATTGCTGAGTCTTTTGCTAAACTAAAACAAACTCAAAAAGCATTGCAGGTTGCTGAAACTCTTACCAATAAAGAACTTAAAGCAAATGCGATCGCCAACATCGCAGCCAACATACCGAAATAATTATAGCGATCGCCAAGGCGGTGATGACAAATCTTAATTAACATCTGCGATCGGCTGCGTCCATCTGCTCACATCTGCGATAAAAAATAAAATTTAGGACTTACTTCTAGATCCCCCTAAATCCCCCTTAAAAAGGGGGACTTTGAGCTTCCCCCCTTTTTAAGGGGGGATCTTTAGCTCCTTTTATTGATATTCACCACACTGCTGAATTAATTTAGCTACTAAACCAGTCCAACCCGTTTGATGAGAAGCACCGATTCCACTGCCGCGATCGCCATTAAAATATTCGTAAAATAAAATCAAATCACTCCAATCAGGATGGTTTTGAAACATTTCTGCATTATTATAAACTGGTCGCTTTCCTGACGCATCTTTAAGAAAAATTGCAATTTGTCGGCGAGATAATTCCGTCGAAACGTCCCAAAGATTGAGCATTTTGCCGGAATTGGTGGGACACTCAATTTTAAAATTGTCACCCAGATAAAAATGGAACTTTTGCAGGGACTCGATAATTAAATAATTCACTGGGAACCAAATTGGACCGCGCCAGTTAGAATTGCCACCAAACATTGCGGTGCTAGATTCGCCTGGTTCGTAATCTACGCGGTATTCCTGACCGTCAATGTTTAATATATAAGGATGTTCAGCATGATAGCGGGAAATAGCCCGAATTCCATACTCGCTCAAAAACTCGCTTTCATCCAACATTTTTTGCAAAATTCGGCGGAGTTTGTCACTATTTACAATTGATAGCAACCGTTTTTCTCCTACGCCTGGAGTTTCCATGCAGGCGACATTTTGCTTTAATTCTGGGCGATTACGAATAAACCACTCTAAGCGTCGTTTAAAATTAGGAAGTTTTGAAAGAGTTTCGGGTTCGATAGTAGTGATAGCAAATAAAGGTATTAGTCCTACCATTGAGCGTACTTTGACACGCAGTTGATTTCTACTAGAACAATGTAGTACGTCATAGAAGAAACCATCTGTTTCATCCCAGAGTTCAGTTTGGTCACTACCTAGATGATTGATAGCATCAGCAATATAAAGAAAATGCTCGAAAAATTTGCTGGCAATATCTTCATAAACTGGCAATTCAATTGCTAATTCTAGGGCAATTGCTAACAGGTTAAGGCAATACATCCCCATCCAACTTGTACCGTCAGCTTGAGAAATTTGTCCACCTCCAGGCAGAGGGGCGCTACGGTCAAAAACGCCAATATTATCTAAGCCTAAAAATCCGCCTTGAAAGACGTTTTTGCCGTCAACATCTTTGCGATTTACCCACCAAGTAAAATTAAGTAGTAGTTTTTGAAATACTCGTTCTAAAAATTTGCGATCGCAACGACCGTACATTTTTTTCTCAATCTGGTAAACTCGCATTGCTGCCCAAGCGTGAACAGGCGGATTAACATCGCTTAAAGCCCACTCATAAGCCGGAATTTGACCGTTTGGGTGCATATACCATTCGCGAGTTAATCTATCTAGTTGTTGTTTGGCAAAGTCTGGATCGATCATTGCCAAGGGAACTAGATGAAAAGCTAAATCCCAAGCTGCATACCAAGGATATTCCCACTTGTCGGGCATGGATATAATATCTTCATTAAACAAGTGTTGCCAGTCTATGTTTCTCCCCTGTTTACGTTCAGAAGGTGGCACTGGTTTAGCTAAATCACCATTAATCCATTCTTGGACAACATAGTAGTAAAACTGTTTACTCCATAACATTCCCGCAAATGCTTGTCGCTGGATGTTGCGCTCGTCTTCTGAAATTTCAAAGGGACAAATTCGGTTGTAAAATTCGTCAGCTTCTGTTATACGTTGTGCAAAAATTTGGTCAAATTCTAATCCAAAAGGTTGAATAAATTCGGATGTATCACACAGTCTCAGCTTAACAACTTTCGTTTCACCTGCATTAATTAAAAGTTGGTAATGAGGAGCAGCTTTTGTACCAATTTTATCGGGATTTACGGCTGACTTTTGGTTGTGAATTAGGTAGTTATTAATGCCATCTTTAACGTAATGTGAGGAATTAGCAACATCAAACAAGCGTTCATTGTTGGTTTCATTTTCTGTAAATAGTAATTCTGGTGTGCCGTGACAATAAAGCGATCGCTTTCCTAAAATGGGATGGTCAGCTTCTACAATACTTAATTTTTCATCACTATGAGTTAATTGCAAAGTTGGTTTTTGCTCATCATGGTTCCATGACCAAGTATTGCGAAACCACAAAGTAGGCAATAAATGTATAGGTTTTGCTTCTGAACCTTTATTAGTAATACTAATGCGAATCAGAATATCTTCTGGTGCAGCCTTGGCATACTCAACAACAACATCAAAATAGCGATTTTGCTCAAACACCCCTGTATCAAGTAACTCGTACTCTGGGGCATGGCGATCGCGCTCTTTATTTTCTGCTACTAATTCTGTATAAGGAAAAGCTGTTTGAGGATATTTATACAGATACTTCATGTAGCTGTGAGTTGGGGTGTTGTCTAGATAGAAGTAATATTCTTTAACATCTTCCCCATGATTTCCTTCTTTACCTGTTAAGCCAAATAGTCGCTCTTTGAGGATACTATCTTGTTCATTCCAGAGTGCGATCGCAAAACAAAGTCGCTGATGGTTATCAGAAATTCCAGCTATCCCATCTTCGCCCCAACGATAGGCACGAGAACGAGCTTGATCGTGAGTAAAATATTCCCAAGCATCACCAGTGGCGCTGTAGTCTTCTCGTACAGTTCCCCACTGTCGTTCACTCAAATATGAACCCCAGCGTTTCCAGTAAGCTTTATGTTCACGATCTTCTGCTATTCTCGTTTCTTCTGTGGTCATAAAAGACTCTGTAACTCAGTAATACTAATTCGATTAGACCTCGTAGCTTTAGTCAAATTTTAGATAATTAACCACAGATGCACACAGATAAACACAGATGGGCTAACTGATTTTTGCTCATTAGTCCATTGTTTTAAAATTTTATACTTTTTCCTTTCGTGGTTGTATAATACCGATCTTGTTTAATTTATCTTCTATTTCCCGCAGCAGTTCAAAGTCTTCTTCGGGCAAGGTATTAGTTACAGTACGGTAGGAGCTATTAATCAGAAAATGTTGCTTTTCCAGAAAGGTGAATGCCTGTCTAAATTGCTGGGAATTAGCATTAATTGGTGAGTCGAAATGACAAGGAATAATCCTATGAAAATTCCAACTTGCTACTCGATCAGCCCATGTTATAGTTTCTTTGGGCGCTCTGTTGAGAATGAGTGTCTGCAATATTGGTGCAACAAACAAGCGTCCACCTCCTCGCAGTGCCTCAAATGATTGCTGCCAGTTATCTTTCCATTTAAAGGGATATAACCCAAAATATGCCTGTTTTGATCTTTCTGACACTTTGAAAGCATCCAGAAATGCTTTTCCGAGTGGAATTGTTTCTAACACGCTTGGTCGGAAGTAAAACGCAAACAAAGAAATACGCTGCCATCCCTTACGGCGGTTTTCCTGAGTGTCTTCGATAATATCGAAGGCGTTATCTTTAGCGTGGAATAGTAAGGGGTAAGGGTCAAGTTGAACAATTTCTGGCGGTTCTTCAGGTATAGAAATAACTGCATCTGTTACGAGTAGTGTATGCGATCGCTTGTGAAAAAACGCCACTTCTCCAAATGGTCTTCCTCCCAAATCAATATCTAGCACTGCGTAGTCAAATTCATCAGCAAAGGGTACTTTGCTACTGTCAGCAGGCAGAATATTAGTACGTTTTCTTGGAAATCCTAGCCAACTGAGGGGAAGATTTAACGGAAAACTCCACTGCTTAGGAACTATAAATATCTGAGAATTAGGAAAGTATCTCGCAAAGGGGACTACAAATACTTTATGTTCTAAACCTGAAACGGTGGGTAAAATAATATACTTGACTTCACCGTGTTTTGCTACTAACTCCTTGACTAACCGGATACATTCTGGGGTGGGTGCAACTGGTGCATATACAAGCAAACCACCTTCAGAAAGTTTAACCACAGTCATGCGAATTGGCACAACCACGTAAATGATGCCTTGCGTCTGGTCAAATGTCCAGATTGTGTCTTTTACAATTTCTGTGCGAATTGTCCGCCGTCTGTTGTAGGGGTAAAGTGGCACAAGCGCCCAAAAACGCCATGACCAATCTTTAGGATTATTTTTAGTTAAAGTCTCTTGCATAAGTCAAATTTTGGAGAATTAACCACAGATGTAGGCGTAGCCTTCCCGCAGGGTAAGACAGATAAAATAACTGATGTTTGTACTTTTACTTGTACTAAAACAGTAGCTACAAGGGTAATAAATGTGTTTAACCCAATTTTATTAAATTGCAGATATTTAGTTACAAAAATTTATAACTAGGGCAATGATGATCGATAAACTGCTTAAACAACAATTTACTGGCACTAAGCGAAAATACAAATTAATTCTGATAGTGCTGTTAGCATCTATTATCACCCTTGTACTGACCAGTGAACCTGCTTTGGCGCAAAAAGCGGTTAACACTCAAGGTTTTAACCCGCAAGCAATTTTGCGTAACGCCTTAGAATGGATTGATAGTTTGGGGGCGATAGGTGCGATCGCATTCATCGCTATCTATATTATCGCTACTGTCGCGTTCTTCCCAGGCTCAATTTTAACTTTAGGCGCTGGCGTAGTTTTTGGCGTAGTTTTAGGTTCACTATACGTCTTTATCGGTGCAATAATTGGAGCAATTGCGGCTTTTTTAGTAGGACGTTATTTAGCAAGAAATTGGGTAGCTAAGAAAATAGCAGCTAATCAAAAATTTCAGGCAATAGATCGTGCTGTTACTAAAGAAGGATTAAAAATTGTTTTACTAACCCGCTTATCTCCGATATTTCCGTTTAATTTATTAAACTACGCTTTTGGGATTACCGGAGTATCTATTAAAGATTATGTAATTGGATCTTTGGGGATGATACCAGGCACAATTATGTATGTTTACCTTGGTTCTTTAGCAGGTAATTTGGCATTAATTGGCACAGATTCTCAACCTACTAACCTTACTCTGCAATGGCTCATTCGGATAATTGGATTCATCGCCACAGTAGTTGTAACAATTTATGTTTCTCGGATAGCGAAGAAAGCTTTAGAACAGGATGTTTTATAAGAAAAGCGGATTTACTCAAGTTATTGGATTTTAGTACTTAAATATATATTTTGTCATAAGTGTTAAACAACACTCCTTGGGCGAAATCAAATTTATTTTATTTATAGCAATCGCCGAGGCGCTTAGGGCAAATCTTTTGAGCCAAACCTATACATAGCAAACGAAAGTAAAAAGCTAATTGCTAAAAGCTAACTGCTATATATACTTAACGAGTTTTTTACTTTTAGTCGCTAAGATATATCATTTGTTGATCTAAAAATATTTAATATTTAAACAGTTCGATAAGATACAAAATTTATAAAAATACTCACCTATATTGAGATTTTTAGGCAAAAATTTATGTCTATGCGAAGTAGTGCAGAAATCAAGGCAGAAATTGAAGATAAATTAGGATTTTTCCCTCCTTTTTTTGAGCCAGCCTTGCCAAACTCACAAGTCTTGGAAAACCTATGGCAACAGACTTTGATGGCTTATATTACTAATCCATTACCAGTTTTATTTAAAGAAAGTCTTTCTGCATACCTCTCAAGGTACTGTAGCCTTCCTTACTGCATCATCTGTCACAGTTGTTCCTTATATTCTCTAGGTGTGGAAGCACGCTCTGTATTAGAGCTAATATTAGCTCCCCCCATAAACAAAGAGGAAATTGACAGATACTTCAGTGTACTTGCTGCCCATCCTGAACAGCTAACAAATTTAGCAGACTTAAAAGCAGAACTCACAGAAAGCCTACTTTACTGTTCAGTATTTATAGCCACAGGAAAAGACGATTCAGGATACTACCATAATGAAATGCGACACCTGTTGGGAGTCGTGAATTATCAACACTTAATCACATTTATTACTTACGTCAAAACCTGCCACGTTTGGGTTGAAGCCCATCGCGAGATTGCTTATCAACTGGATAAGAGAGTAAAGGATAATTTCGGGAACTTAATTAAAGAAGTACCTGATTTAGACGAGTTCTTCCACAACTATCAACAGAGAATCAAAGGTGAACGGCAAAACTTTTTAGAAAAATCAGTCGAAATTGCTGAATTTAAGGAACGTGAAGCATTACTTCAGGCTACAAAATTAGATGCAGAAAATCAAGAACTAGAATTTAAAGTTCAAGAGCGTACAGCAGAATTAAACAAAAGTAACCAACGGTTAAATGAAGAGAGTCTTGAACTTCTAAAAGCACTCCATAAGCTAGAGGTAAAGGAAAAACAATTAGTTATGATTGTTGAAAAAATTCAAGAAGGCATTACATTGAGTGATATCAATGGAAATTTTGAAGTATTTAATACCAAAATGTCAGACATTACAGGTTATTCCAAAGATGAAGCTAACAATAGTAATTTTTTAAGTGTTCTCTATCCTTCGGAGGATGACCAGAAGCAAGTAATTCATCAAATTAATGAAGTACTTGCAAAAGGTGAAACCAATGATGTAGAAACAATTATCACGTCAAAATCTGGAGATAAAAAAAGTATAGCAGCCAATACTTTATTATTTCATTACAAAGATCGAGATATGTTTCTAACTACTTATCAGGACATTACTCAACGCCAAAAAATAGAAAAAAATATTCAGTTATCTTTAGCTAAAGAAAAAGAACTTAATGAACTCAAAGCTAGTTTTATTGCAATGATATCCCATGATTTGCGTAACCCTATGACTACGATATTTATTGCTACGGAAATTTTAGAAGTAATTTGTAGTAAATCTACAGAAACAAAGGCGAATAAATATATTGAGCAAATAAAAAAAGCTATTCAACGAATGGTTGAATTAATAGACGATGTGCTGCTAATCAGTAAAGCGTCTGATAGAAAATTAGTGTGTAATCCTGTATCTATAGATCTAACAAATTTATGTTCTGACTTAACAAAAGAAGAAAAATTCGCAAGAGGAAGAGATGATGCTATTAGCTTTACAAATCATAGTCAATACACTAACGTTTTTGTAGATCCCAGCTTGCTATTGCCTATTTTCAGAAATTTGCTGGGCAATGCTATTAAATATTCCCCTCAAGGGGATACTATTCAATTTGAAGTAGATTGTCAAAATAATGAAGCTATTTTTAAAATTGAAGATCACGGCATTGGCATTCCAGCAAAAGATCTTAATAAACTATTCACCTCATTTCACCGATCTACGAATGTAGGTAATATTCCTGGCACAGGACTGGGACTATCAATTGTTAAAAACTGTGTGGACTTACATGGTGGTCAGATTGAAGTTGAAAGTGAAGTTGGAGTCGGTACAAAGTTTATAGTTAGGATTCCATTAAATTATCAAGGAGCAGTAGATGAAAATTGAGCAGATTAATAAGGTTAGCGTCTATATGCAATTTGAACTTGTTTAGATCACAAAATAATGGAACTAACTCAAAACTGAGCTAATTCCGCCGTCGGTTGATCTAAGTTGAGCCTCCGGCTAAAAACCCCTTTGGGTATCCATATTTATCAGGGACAAAAAATGAGTTTATTTGTCGCAATTAATGAATGGACAATCAGGAGTAGCAATGGTACAAGCTGCCAAGACAGCAGCACCAGTAATTCCTGTCACGACTACGGCTGCTAAAGCAGCAACAGATAATCTTTTCATCTGAGTTATTTTTGTCATTTCTTTAACCTGTGAATAAAAAAACAAAAAGTTTTTTTAGAGAACTATTACAATCTACACTCTCCCCTATACTGGAGAGTCAAGTTAAAGTTATGACAAATTGTAAAGATTTTTAATACGGAGTACGAATAATGTCTAATTCAGACTTCCAGACCGTCTCAGTTCTGCCAGTGGATGAGTATAATCAGAAATTGGTTTCCTATGTACATCCACCAAACTGGGTTAATCCTGAACCTGCTGAGTGTTACAACTTAGTTGTAATTGGCGGTGGTACTGCTGGATTAGTTGTAGCAGCAGGTGCAGCAGGTTTAGGTTTAGGTTTGAAAGTCGCCTTGATTGAAAAGCATTTGATGGGTGGCGATTGTTTGAACGTTGGTTGCGTTCCTTCTAAGTCTATTATTCGCTCCGCGCGTGTTGTTGGTGAAATCTGGGAAGCAAAACGTTTTGGTATTAATGTTAATCGTGAACAGGTGCAAGTTGATTTTGCCTCTGTGATGGAACGAATGCGGAGAATTAGGGCAAATATTAGTCCTCACGATTCTGCACAGAGATTTCAAGATATTGGGGTTGATGTTTTTTTGGGTAGTGGTCGTTTTGTTAGTGGTAATACAATTGAAGTAGGCGACCAAAAGCTGAAGTTTAAAAAAGCTGTAATTGCAACAGGAGCAAGAGCAGCGCAACCGTCAATTCAGGGAATTGAACAAGCAGGTTATCTGACTAATGAAACGGTATTTTCCCTCACAGAACGTCCTCAACGTCTAGCTGTAATTGGTGGTGGGGCTATTGGTTGCGAATTAGCTCAAACTTTCCGCCGTTTTGGGTGTGAGGTAGTTCTATTTCATAGAGGTTCCCATCTTCTCAATAAAGAAGATGCTGACGCGGCAGAAATTATTCAAAATGTGTTTATCCACGAAGGCATCAATTTAGTATTAAATTCCAAAATTACATCTGTAGAAAAAACGGCTACAGGAAAAACAATTTACTTTAGCCGGAATAATAATACTGAAGAATCTATAACAGTAGATGAAATTTTAGTTGGTACGGGTAGAAGTCCCAATGTTGAAAAATTGAATTTAGAAGCGGTTGGGGTAGAGTATGATCGCATTCATGGGGTGAAGGTGAATGATTATCTGCAAACAACCAACCCCAATATTTATGCTGCTGGCGATATCTGCATGAATTGGAAATTTACCCATGCTGCTGATGCTGCTGCGCGAATTGTAATTAAAAATACTTTATTTTCTCCTTTTGGTTTGGGACGAGCTAAATTAAGTGATTTGGTGATGCCTTGGGTAACGTATACTGATCCTGAGATTGCTCATGTGGGGATGTATGGACATGAAGCTAAGGAAAAAGGGATTAATGTCGATACTATTACAATTCCTTTTAGTAGTGTAGATCGTGCGATCGCAGATGGTGAAGAGGTAGGCTTTGTAAAAATCCATCATCAACAAGGCTCAGATCAAATCTTAGGTGCAACTATTGTCGCCCGTCATGCAGGTGAGATGATTTCAGAAGTAACGACAACAATTGTCGGTAAAGTAGGTTTAAATAAACTTTCTGGCGTAATTCATCCTTATCCAACTCAAGCAGAAGGAATTAAAAAAGCCGCAGATAGTTATCGTCGCACGTTGCTCACGCCTACATCTAAAAAATTTTTAGGATTGCTAACTAAAATTTCTTAGCTTACATTAATAATAACTTATGCAAGACTGGGAAGAAATCATCAAAGGCTCTTATGCCAAAGACTTAGAAGAAAGAAAAACTTGGTATTCTTCTGCGGCAGATGCCTACAATAAAGCAAGACCACGTTATCCTCAAGAATTGATTGCTCGTGTTGTAGAGTTAGCGCAACTTCCATCAAAAGCAGCTATTCTTGAGATTGGGTGTGGACCTGGAAATGCCACTGTAGGATTTGCTCAATTAGGTTTTAAAATAGTTTGTATTGAGCCAAACCAAGAATTTTGTCACTTAGCACAACAAAACTGTGCATCCTATCCCAATGTAGAGATTAAAAATACTGCGTTTGAAGATTGCAACCTAGAAAATGAGAAATTTAATGCAGTTTTAGCAGCTACTTCAATTCATTGGATTTCACCTGATGTTGTATATCCCAAATCTGCCGATATTTTACAAGATAATGGTTGTTTAATATTGTTGTGGAACATGACACCTCAAGCTCATTATGAGGTTTACCAAGACTTAAAGGAAGTCTATCAAATTCATGCTCCGTCTTTTGTGCGATATGAAGATAGGAAGACGCAGGAAGAAATACTCAAAGGTTTAGGAGAAATAGTTATTAATTCAGGTAGGTTTAAAGATTTAGTTTCTGAGCATATAGCCTGTGAAGTAACTTATCACATTGATAATTACTTGCTGCTTTTAAACAGTCTATCGCCTTACTTAGCATTAGACGAAAAAACTAGAAATTATTTATTTGAAGGTTTGAGAGAAAAGATAGAAAATAATTATGGAGGTAGTATTCAGCTTTCATACCTCTGCGCTTTTCAAATTGCTAAAAAATTAAGATAGCAACGGACAGGAATCTTAGGACAGCGATCAACATTAGTGAACATCTGCGTAATCTGCGTCCATCTGCTCACATCTGCGATAAAAAAAACATTCTAATCTAAAGATAATCAATCTGATGTAATTACTTGTAATCTATCACCATCTGTAATTTATTTAATACTTCTGTAGAAGTGTATGGCTTTGACAAAAATATTTTTACACAAGCACTATTAATTTCAGTTATTGTTTCATTAGAAGCTAGACCACTAACAGCAATAATTTTAACTTCTGGATTAATTTCTTCAAGTAGCCTGATAGCTGCTGAAGCATCCAAATAAGGCATCATCATATCTAGTACTACTACTTTAATTTCTGACTGATATTGCCTATATAATAGAATTGCTTCCGCACCATCTGCTGCTGTTATTACCCTATAACCATTAATTTCTAATACAGTTTTAGTAATATTGCGAATTGGTTCTTCATCTTCAGCCACTAAAATTAGTTGTCCCCGTCCTTTCTTTAATAAATTAGTTGAATCTAAAGATTGTTGAATTTCGATAATTTCGCTACTTGGTAAATAGACTCTAAATTCTGTTCCCTTACCTACTTCGCTATAAACATTAATAAAACCACCATGACTTTTAACAATGCCAACAACTGTTGACAGACCTAAGCCTGTACCTTTTCCTAATTCTTTAGTGGTAAAAAATGGTTCAAATATTCTTTCTAAGATATTGCGATCAATTCCTATTCCCGTATCGGATACAGAAATTAATATATATTCTCCTATTTTAGAATCAATATTGATTCGTGCGTAATGTTCGTCAATATAAATATTATTAGCCTCAATTTTTAAAATTCCTCCTTGAGGCATGGCATCCCTAGCATTAACTACTAAGTTAAGTAGCACTTGATGCAGTTGCGTGGCATCCCCTAAGACTGTTTTTAAATCTCGATTAATATTGGTATTAACGCAAATTGATTTAGGAAAAGTTTCAGAAGCAAGTTGTTTAATTTCTTGAATCAAATGACTGACTTGAAGAGTTGTTCTTTCTCCTGATATTCCTTTAGTAAAAGATAATACTTGTTTAATTAAATCTGCCCCACGATTAACATTGTTTTCTAATATTTGCAACCACTGTTGACTTTGCTCATCATGCAGTTTGGTTTCTAGCAGTTGCACAGCCATTAAAACAGGTGTAAGTACGTTGTTTAAATCGTGAGCAATTCCTCCAGCTAGTACACCAAGACTTTCCATGCGTTGAGCGCGGAGAAATTGCGATTCTAGTTGTTTCTTTTCTGTAATATCCGTATTTACAACAAGAATTGATTTAAGTTGCCCGTTAGAATCTAGCACTTTTGTCCAACGGCTGGTTACAATTAAATTCTTGCCATCCTTTGTAACTTGATTCAATTCTCCCAGCCATTCACCAGTATATGTGAGATTTTCTAATGGCTCTTGAATTTCTGGTGATATTTCTTTATATAAAAGTTCTAAAACATTTTTTCCAATAGCTTCCTCTGCTTCCCATCCATATAATCTTTCAGCGCCTTTGTTCCAAAACACAATATTGTTTGACAAATCTTGCACGAAGATAGCATCAGTGGCAATATCTAGCAAAGCTGCTTGTTCGCTAATTTTTTGTTGTGCTTGTTGGCGTTGTTTAATTTCTTCTTCCAAACGCACATTTTGCTCAATTAATTTTTTGGTGAGATTTTGTAAACGCAGGTGAATGTTAATTCTCGCTAAAACTTCTTCATGTTCTAGAGGTTTAGTAATGTAATCTACTGCACCCAGATTTAATCCTTTAACCTTATCTACATTATCCGCTAAGGCGGTCATAAAAATTATGGGGATATCTTGAGTTACTTGGTTAGCTTTTAAGCGACGGCAAGTTTCAAACCCATCTATTCCTGGCATGATTATATCTAACAGAATTAAGTCTGGAGGGGCATATTCTGCCATCTCAATAGCACTTTCACCATCTTCAGATACTACAACTTTGTAGCCATGATTTTCTAAAAAATCCAGTAATATTTCTAAATTCGTAGGAGTATCATCAATAATTAAGATAATACCTTTGTCAGTAGAATTAACCCTCATTTATACCTCTTAAAATTGTTTTAGAAATTCCCTAAGTTGTTTTCCTTTAAACTCTTTAGCCAGTTGACATAGATGGGTAGCAAAAGGCTCCCATTTCCGATCTAACTCTTTAAGTTTAATAGCTTCTTTAGCAATAGAGCGCAGGTCGCCTCGCATAGCCAAATCGAGTAATTTGGCTATTTCTTCGGCTGGAGGAACGATTAATTGAGCATTTTCAAGATTGGTATAATTCAACTGAAATTGAGAATTAGGCTCTGGGATCTCTGGTTGATTTTCGATTAAATCTTCATAAATCCATTTTATCCCTAAGTAAACCCCTAATTTCTCTAAAAGAGCCGTTTGTCGGATAGGTTTGGAAAGAAAATCGTTGCAACCAACCTCAATACTTTGCCGTTGCTCAGGTTCTAAAACGCTAGCGGATATAGCAATTACTACTGTGTCTTTGAATTTTGGTATCATTCTCAGTTGACGGGTAGTTTCAAAACCATCTAGAACAGGCATTACTAAGTCCATCAAAATGGCATCTGGCTGAAAATCATTAGCTTTTTCCAAACCATCCAAACCATCTGCTGCTTCCATGACTTCAAACCCAATGGGTGAAAGCATATTAACCAAAACCGAGCGATTTGTCCATTTATCGTCTACTATCAAAATTTTCCGAGGGTCGCCTTTATAACCAATAATATTACGCTCTATTAGGGTAGCAATATCAGCTTTTTTGTCAACTTCTGGTAAATGTAATTCGACGGTAAAACTGCTGCCTTGACCTAAGCGACTCTTGACATTAATAGAGCCTCCCATGAGGAGGACTAATTGATGAGTAATTGCTAATCCTAATCCTGTTCCTTCAGTTTTACGGCTATTTTCTCCTACTTGTTGAAACGGCAAAAATATTTTTTCTAAGTCATCTTCTGCCATGCCAACGCCTGTATCTTCGATTTTAAACTGTACTTGATCATGTTGATAATTTACTTGCAAGGTTACGGCTCCTTTTTCAGTAAATTTGATGGCATTACCAAGTAAATTCAGTAAAATCTGCCTTAGCCTTTTATCATCAGCTTGAATTATTTTGGGGAGTGGGGAAAGTTTTTTATAATTTAATAATATTCCTTTTTGATCGGCTTTAATTCGGCAGATTTCCACAATTCCTTCGATAAATTCGGAAAAATGAAACACTTTTGGGTAAAGATCCATTTTTCTCGCTTCAATTTTAGAAATATCTAGAACATCATTAATTAGTGTGAGCAGGTGTTCGCCGCATTGATGAATGATATTAATACGATGTTTTTGCGGGTTAGTTAAATCTCGGTCTTTTTTAGATATCTGAGTGTAACCCAAAATACCATTAAGCGGGGTGCGGAGTTCGTGACTCATGTTAGCCAAGAATTCACTTTTTGCTTGGTTGGCTGCATCAGCAGCTTTTTCGGCTCGGAGGCGCTCTTTTATTTCTATTTCCAGACGATCATTTTTTTCTTTTAATTGCTGGGTTCGTTCTTCTACTTTGGCTTTGAGGGTATCGCTATATTCTGCTAATTGTTGGTTGGCTGTTTCTAAGTTAGTATAGAGTTGGGCGTTTAAAAGTGCGATCGCAGCTTGAGATGATAGCAGTCGCAATACTTCTACCCGTTTCGGCGTGAAAGCACCCGTAATTAAATTATTTTCTAGGTAAAGAAGCGCCGTTAGTTTGCCTTGATATACAATTGGCATACACAAAACCGACTTGGGTTGGCGTTCTTTAATATAAGTATCAGCCTGAAAAACATCCTCACTACTAGCATCGTTTAAAATAACATCTTTCTCAGTTCGGGTGACATAATTAAGCACTGCTATTGGTAGTTGCTGACTCTTGGCTACTGGTATTGATTCCAGCACTTTTACCTCATCTTTATTACCCGATGCTTCTATAAATAATTGATCGGATTTTGAGAGAATCAACGCCCCAGTTTCAGCACCAGCATTTTCTATCAAAGTTTTCATTAACTTGTCTAGCAAATTGGCAAGGACAATTTCACTGTTAATGCTTTGAGAAGCTTTCATTACTGTTGCCAAATCTAGAAAATCCGCAGAATCGGTGCTGCTTGTAGCGGTGGCAGTTGTTGTGTGGTCTATACTAAGCGATCGCGCGGAACGATCTACCAGAGGCGATCGCACAATCAACTGCGGATATTTCTCTTCTAAATAATTAACTTTAGCCATAGCCCCCCAGCCAATATAGGCATGGTAGGCATTCTTCATGTAAGTTTGAGCAATAGTTTGTTTACCCCACGACAAATAAAATTTAGCAGCTAATTCGTAAGCAAGTGCTTCTTCATTGAAATACTTATTTTCTTTAGCTAGAGCAATAGCTTTGTCATACATTTCCATTGCTGCTATTTTTTCTTCTAAAACTCGATGCCGTTCTGCCTCCACTAGATAGTATTTGTGTAGATGATTCATAGGGGCATAATGCGCCCATTGTTGCATTTTTTCTTGATTAGCTTGTACTCGATGAAGAATCTCCTGTTGCTCCTGTGAAGCCTGGGAATACACAGCTAACCGTACTAGAGAATCGTAGAAATAAAAAATAACAACAGTTAACTGCCCTGTAGATGCGCCGAAAGAACTTTCTACTTGAGGGATAGTTTTCAAGGCTTCTGGGTAATTTTCAAACACATAATAAAGCGCCAGCTTTTGCAAGTATAAGTAATGAATCGCCAGTTGATCGTTAGTTTGTTGATGTAGCGGCAGCCTTTTCTCTTCGTCGTAAACTTCCCCCTTTAACTGGCATGGGTTATGGTTTTTTCCCATCATGTTTAAGACAGTTTGCCAACAGATTTTTGTATTATTAAGTGCTGTTTCTTGGCTGATTTTATGAACTGCGTCTGCATAAGTTGCTATTTCTCGTTCCAGTTGCATTAGTTGCTTGCCAACAAAAAACGAGTAATGACTCCACACCATGATGGCATAGCCAGCATATTCTAAATCTCCGGTTTCCACCCCGCTAGAGAAAACTGATAGGAAAGGTTTTAAGGTATTCCTGGCGTGTTCTTTCCAATGTTGAACAGCAGCATATACCAAGTGGCGCGTTTTGGCTTCGATTTCTTTGGCATTTAACTTTGACACTAGACGTAAAGCTAATTGCCCAAACTCATAACCTTGTTCAATATCTCCTAAAGTCCCGCAAAGCAGAAGACTATATAAGGCGTATGCAAAGGGAGATACAGCAGCATTGCCATATTGAACGGATAAATCGACTTGTTTGCAAACTATTAAAGGTACAAGTGGGGGCATCCCAGAATAGCAAGGAGAAAATATACTTGATAGAATTGCGATCGCTGCTAGTTGATGAGAATCTGTCATTGCAGGAAGATCGATTAAGTCCTCAGTTCGCCTTCCCTTTAAAATTGCCGCAGTTTCCCCCAGCGCCTGCCCAATATCAGATGCGTCTGGCGAGTCGGGAAACTCTATCCCCAACTGCTTTAAGGCTTGCAGCCCTGTATTCAGTGCTTCTTTGAGCTTGTTCTGCCCCATATAAGCTTGAATCTGGACTTCATACACTTTTACGATGTCTAATACCGTTTTGGCGCAGTTTTGCACTATTTCCGCCAATCTCTGCATTTCTTCAAAGTCACCACTCAGAAATGCTGCCTCTACGGCTTCGGTATGCAGTGCTAATGTTAGGTCGTAGTGAGATGCCCAACTATCTAGTGGCAACAATTTCAAACCAATATTTAAATATTTAACAGCCGATTCGTAGGCTGTGGATGCTTTGGCTTTTTGACCTGCAATTAAATTCAGTTCAGCTAACTGATATTTTTCTGAATCTAAGGTAAGTAAATCAGCACCATAATTCAGTTGATTTACTAAATCAAATATATTTTCTTGCTGTTCTTGCCTGGTGGTATTTTGTAAGAGCAATTGACCTATTTTTAAGTGAGTTGCTTTCTTATCTGCCTCGGCAATTAAAGAATAGGCAGCTTGTTGTACTCGGTCGTGGAGAAACCTATAACTAACTTTTATAGGCTGACTGGGTAAATTGTATTCAGTTTCAATATCAACTAATAAAGGAACTTTATATGCTTCCGAAAGCGGTAAAATTAAACCAGCTTGTAGTGCTTCCCATAAATCATTTGCGGTTTCAAATTGTGATTTTTTATTGACAATAGCTAAAACGTCTAAGGTAAATTTGTCACCAATACAAGCAGCGAGTTTTAAAACATTTTGAGTTTTTGCTCGTAGCTTTTGAATCTGACTCACCATTAACTCAACAACATTATCGCTGATGTTGATGGATTTAAGGCGATCGCTATCCCATTCCCAACAAACCTTGCTAAAATTAAATGACAGCAGATTGTCTTGATAAAGAGATTCCAGCAGTTGAGTTAAGAAAAAAGGATTACCTCTAGTTTTGCTAAATAATAACTCACCTAACGATTTAGTTTTTAACTGTTCACTATGAAGCGCATCGCTAACTAATTGATTAATATGAGCAATTTTTAAAGGTTTAAGCAATATATTATTTACTACCGCGCCAGCAGATTTAATTTCTTTCAAAGTCAACATCAATGGATGAGTTGGGTTGACTTCGTTATCCCGATATGCGCCAATAATTAACAAATATTGACACCCAGATTCACATAATAGTAATTCAATTAATTTTAAAGAGGCTAAATCAGCCCACTGCAAATCATCTAAAAATAAAACCAAAGGGTGTTCTGGTTGAGCAAAAACATTAATAAATTGTTGAAACATCCGATTAAATCGGTTTTGAGATTCAGTTGCTCCTAATTCCGGTACGGGAGGCTGAGAACCAATAATGCGTTCAACTTCGGGAATAACATTAATAATTACTTGACCATTAGATCCGAAAGCTGCTAAAAGTTTGCCTTTCCAAACCGCTATTTTATCTACACTTTCTGTGAGCAATTGCTCCATCAATCCATGAATTGCTTGAATTAAAGAATCATAAGGAATATTACGCTTAAATTGGTCAAATTTTCCTGAGATAAAATAACCACGTTGGCGGACAATCGGTTTATGAACTTCATTAACTAAAGAAGATTTCCCGATACCTGAGTAACCGCTTACTAACATCAATTCCGTTGCGCCATCGCTAACACGCTCAAAAGCGTTCATTAATAAAGCGACTTCTTTTTCCCGATCATAAAGTTTTTGGGGAATCGAAAATCGACTACTATTATCAAGTTTACCAATAGGAAATTCTTTAATTTCTCCCGTTATTTGTAATTGCTCTAAACATATTTCTAAATCAGCTTTCAATCCTAAAGCACTTTGATATCTATCTTCAGCCGTTTTAGCTAATAATTTCATCACAATATCAGATAAAACTTGAGGAATTAATGCTATTTCCTCTGGTTTTACTGGTATTTTGGCAATATGAGAGTGAACCAACTCTAAAGCATCATTTGTGGGAAAAGGCAACTGATGAGTGAGCATTTCATAAAATGTCACACCTAAAGAGTAAAAGTCAGTACGATAATCTATGGAACGATTCATCTTACCAGTTTGTTCTGGTGAGATATAAGAAAGATTACCTTCTATTAAATTAGGGTTACTAATGCTGGAATTCTCTCTAGATAGAGATGATGAAATACTAAAATCAATAATTTTTATTTCGCCTGTGGCAGAATTAATGAAAATATTGTTTGGTTTAATATCTTTGTGAATAATATGGTTTTGGTGTAACTGACCAATTGTTGTAGCTAAATTAATCGCAATTGTTAAAAAATTCTTTAAATTTGCGGTATAATATGAGATAGTTTGTCTTAAAGATTCTCCCTCAAAATCTGACAACACCAGCGCCAAACCGTTTTGATAGTTACATAAAGCTATAGGTTTAACAACTCCTGCTATATCCAAAGATTGCAGGATATTATATTCATGCCTTAAGCGGGTAAGTTGTTCTACTGTAGGATATTCAGCTTTAAGAATTTTAATAATTACTGAAGCTTGTTCTGATTTAGGTTCAGATTCTTTGACAGCCCGATAAATTAAGAAAGTCGCGTTTTCATAAATAGTGGTGAGAAGATTGTAATCTGTAATATTAATAATCATTTATATTTCTGGTTGGCATTGGTAATTGGTAATTGGTGATTGGTGATTGAAAAGAGAACAGGACAAGGAAGTATGATGTATACGACTTTCCCATCTTATGCAATTTTTATCTGATGCAGTTAAAGCGATCGCCTAATTTAATATTTGTTTTAATCACGCTATTCTTAGACGTGATGGGAATTGGTCTGAGTACTCCCATTCTCCCTAAACTAATTGCTGAGTTTATTGGCGATGTCTCTACCGCTTCCTACTATTATGGCGCGGTCGTCACTGCTTACGCCTTGATGTTATTTGTCTTCTCACCTATTCAAGGCGCTTTATCCGATCAATTTGGTCGTAGACCAATATTGCTATTTTCCCTTTTGGGTACAGGATTAACTTATGTAGCCTTAACGTTTGCGCCTACTTTACCTTGGATATTTGCGGCTCAAATCCTTAATGGTTTAACAGGTGCTAGTTCTGCGGTTGTTTTTGCCTACATTGCTGATGTTAGTCCACCCGAACAACGAGCGAAAAATTTTGGGTTAGTAGGAGCTACTATTGCTTCAGGTTGGGTACTAGGTCCAGCTTTAGGAGGTTTGTTAGGTAGTTGGGGTTTACGTTTCCCTTTTGGTATTGCCGCAATTATTACATTTGTAAATTTGCTATATGGAATTTTTGTAGTTTCTGAGTCTCACTCTACCGAAAATCGCCGTTCTTTTTCTTGGGGTAGGGCTAACCCAGTTGGTTCTTTAAAATTGCTCAGAAAAAACTCATTTATCTTTGGTTTAGCAGGAGTGATGCTTTTTACTGATGTAGCGTTGCAATGTTATATAAGTACGTGGGTATTATTTACAACTTATAAATTTCAATGGACAACTGGGGAAGCGGGAATATCACTAGCATTATTAGGATTAGTAACTGCAAGTGTGCAAGGTGTTTTGATTCGACCGCTAATTTCTCGCTTTGGCTCTCAACGCACAATTGTTATCGGATTAATATTTAGTTTAATTGGCTATTTGTTGTATGCTTTTGCGCCTGCGGGATGGATGATGTACTGGATTATTGTCCTTAATGGTTTTGATTACACTATTAAACCAACTGTACAAGGTGTAATTTCTGCTGAAGTTAGCGCCCATGAACAAGGAGCAATTCAAGGCGCTATAGCTTCGGAGACAGCACTTTCAAGTATTATTGGACCATTATTAGCTACTAATTTATTTGGATACTTTACCTCTCGTAATGCCCCGATACAATTACCGGAAGTACCGTTTTTATTAGGCGCGTTGCTATTTGTTGTAGCATTATGGTTAGCGATCGCCACTTTTTCTAAAAAACATTTATCGCATCAACAGACAGAAGATATATCTCACAATGGTTAATACTACCCGCCTCCAGACGATTCTCGCTAACTCCCCTGTTGGCGATGTCTTACCTGCGATCGCACAACTGAATCTTCCTGACTGGTGGTTAGCAGGTGGTGCGGTACGCAATACAGTTTGGCGATCGCTTTTTGGTGAAAACTGTCAGTTAATTATCAATGATTTCGATATCGCCTTCTTTAATTATCAAGGCGATGCAAAAGCAACTCCCCAAGAATATCGCTCTCAAGAACTAGCAGCAAAAACCACCCTAACAAATCAATTTCCTGAATACAAGTTTGATATCAAAAATCAAGCTAGTTTTGCACGTTGGCGTTCTGGTAGAAGATCATACAACAGTACTGAAGAGGGAGTTGCAGATTGGTTACATACTGCAACTGCTGTCGGTGTTCGATTAAATACCCAAGGCGAATGGCACTTTTTTACACCCTACGGGCTGGATGACCTTTTCGATGGTATCATCCGACCAACTCCAGCACATACTAACAACCCAGATGCGGAAAAAAAAGCCGATTCGTTTCTACAAAAATGCTCCAACTTGCGTAAAGTAGGTTGATCAGAACTTTTCAATTAACAATTAACAATTAAAATACATAAAATAATCCCACGAACTTCTATCCGTGGGATTATCAATAACTATTCAGGTAAATTTTTGCTGGCATAAACATCCAAACTGTATGCAGGTACGCGCTCTAAGTAATCTGTTTCGGTACCTGTGAAGCTATAAGCTAGTTTTTCAAATCCAGCAGAGCGCCAGTTACGTTCGTGAATCGGTTTGGACTGCTCACCGAGGAAGTATGCCTGTGTGCCGATGATCGCACCAGCTACCCATCCCACAACTAACAGAGCAATCAAAATTGTCATTGCCATTGTCTTTCTCCTTGCTGTAACTCAAATTAATCCAAATTAATACCAGAAGTGATTTAGCTAACACTAAAAGCAATCAGCAGCAATACGCCAACTAACAAAGTAGCTACTCCGCCCTGCATAGCATAACGGCGTTGCTCTTCTTGGGATGGATATTCGGCATAAGAGATTTTTGGTTCAGCCGCGAAGTTGTTCAGAATGCCTCTTTCGTCAGTGGTGGTATACATCGCTTGTTTCCTTGTTGCTTTATGTAAACTAATATAACAAATTATTAAGCAATGTAAAGGTGACTTGACACTCCTCTTGGTGTGATGTTAATCACAGGCTAATATTTTTAATATTCAGGTTGTTGTGGCAACTCGGCTTGTTCTGGTAGTCTTACTACTTGAATAGTGTCAGGTTCAGTTGCTTGAGCTTCTTGCTGTACAGCAGGTTGCTGTAGATTGCTAAAATTTACTTGATTGATAGAGAGGCTGTGTAGAGTTGGTGCGCCAGCCAGGAAAGTGCAAAGTATTAGTAAACGTTTCATCACTACCTCAAGAATTAAACCTGCTTTATTTATCGCCTCTTGGGTTGAGTGATCAGAAACATCTTGTACCAGTTTTCTCACAGGTTGTTTGAGCCAAGTCTTAACTGCTGATTTTTGGCTCTAACTGGAGTCTATTCCCGCGACAGTTCTGAAATTGGCATAGTGGAGAGAGGAGAGAGGAGAGAGGGTTTAATAACTTTTCTCAAGATTTATAAAATGTACAATGCGCTCCGGCGCGGCACGCCTACTTATGATTGAAATTGCTGGATACCAAATTCTCACCAAACTGCATGAAAGCACTAACTCACGGGTTTACCGAGGCGTGCGTGAGTCAGATCATCTGCCGATTATTATTAAAGTTTTAAAAAAAGACTATCCTACAGTAGAAGAAATTACCCGTTATCAGTTTGAATACAAAATTACTAAAAGCCTCAACTTAGAAGGCGTAGTCAAGGCATATAGCTTAGAACAATATCAAAATACCCTCTTAATTGTTTTTGAGGATATCGGTGGAGAATCTTTAGCAAAAATTTTGTCATCTACACATTTGAGTTTAGAAGTTTTTTTGAAATTAGCGATTAAACTAACTGAAGCATTAAGTCAACTTCACAATTTTAATATAATTCATAAAGATATTAATCTTTATAATATTATTTGGAACCGTAAAACAGATCACGTTAAATTAATTGATTTTGGAATTTGCACGGAAGTTTCACGAGAAAAGCCAAGTTTTAATAGCTGGAATTTGTTAGAAGGTACGTTAGGTTATATATCCCCAGAACAAACTGGTAGAATGAATCGCTCCTTAGATTATCGCACCGATTTTTATTCTTTAGGAGCAACTTTTTATCAAATGCTCACCAATCAGTTACCTTTTACCACAAAAGATCCCTTGGAATTAATTCATTATCATATAGCAAAAGAAGTAGTTCCACCTCATCTAATTAATCAAGAAATTCCTAGAATAATTTCCGCTATTGTAATGAAGCTATTGGCAAAAAATGCCGAGAACCGTTATCAAACGGCTTGGGGAATCCATGCAGATTTAGAACGTTGTCTAGTTCAACTAAACTCAAGCAATCAAATCAGTTATTTTCCTTTAGGGGAACATGATATTTCAGAGAGATTTCAAATAACCGAGAAAATTTATGGCAGACAGCAGGAAATTGAAATATTAAAAACAGCATTTGCTAAAATAGCAGAATTTGAAGCAGAGCAAATTATTATCAAGGAAAATAATAATGATTTGTTGTCCCTCTCAAATCCTAGTATAAATACCCAAACCCAAATTGGATTTGTTTTAATATCAGGATATAGCGGGATAGGTAAATCAGCATTAGTACAGGAAATTTATAAACCATTAACTCAAAAACAAAGCTACTTTATCGCGGGTAAATTTGCCCAATATCAGCGCGATATTCCCTACTTTGCCATAGTTCAAGCTTTTGAGGAACTAATTTTTCAATTACTAACCGAAAGTGAGACAAAATTGCAGCAATGGCGAACAAAAATTATGGCATCATTAGGATCAAATGCACAGGTAATTATTCAAGTTTTGCCAGTTTTAGAACATCTAATTGGCAATCAGCCAGAGATTCCAGCTTTACCAGCAATAGAAGCAGAAAATCGCTTTAATTTAGTCTTTCAAAAATTTATTAAAGTTTTTAATCAGCCAAAACATCCGTTAGTAATGTTTTTAGATGATTTACAATGGGCGGATGCTGCATCATTAAAATTAATTCACTCGTTAATAACAACAGGAGAACCTCAAAATTTACTATTAATTGGTGCGTACCGCGATAACGAAGTAAATGCGACGCATCCTTTAAGATTAATGGTTAATGAACTTGAAAACGCTGGAATTGCTGTTAATGATGTATTTCTTTCACCGTTGAGATTGCCAGATATTAATCAATTGTTAGCTGACACACTTAAATGTTCTCCTAATGTCACCCAATCTCTTGCGGATTTGGTGCAGTTGAAAACGGGAGGAAATCCTTTTTTTATTAATGAATTTTTAAATACTCTTTATAGTGAAAATTTGGTCAAATTCAATTTTGAAGTAGGAAGCTGGCAGTGGTCAATCGAAGAAATTCAAAGCAAGGAAATTACCGATAATATAGTTGAATTGCTAGTTGGTAAAATTAAAAATTAACCCCATCAGTACAAAAAATATTGCGGTTAGCAGCGTGTATTGGTAATCAATTTGAGGTGCAAGTTTTAGCTTTAGCTGCTGAAAAATCTCTACAAGAAACAGTGGTATCTCTGAGGGAAGCGATCGCACTTGGTTTAATCTTACCACTCAGCAATGCCTACAAGTCTCTGGAATTGGGCGTTACGCTCCCAAAAACTGCACCCGTCGTGGCTTTCAAATTTGCCCACGATCGCATTCAGCAAGCAGCTTATTCACTTAATGAAGAGAGCGATCGCCAATATTACCATCACCAAATTGGGCAATCAATACTCCATAATACTTTAATTTCCCAATTAGAACAGAAAGTTTTCGATATAGTTAACCATTTCAATTTAGGCATAAACCATAAAGCTCTACCTAGTTACATTTTAAATTCGGAAGGAGAAAAAAAAAGATTTATTAAACTTGCTCAATTAAATTTGATTGCTGCTGAGAAAGCTCAAGCGGCAAGCGCATATCAATCAGCACTGCGGTACGTACAAACAGGCTTAGAAATATTACCAACCGATAGTTGGCTGTGCAATTATGAATTGACTTTAGCTCTCTATATTTTAGCAGCACAAACAGCTTACCTAAGCGGTGAATTAGAGCAAATGAATCAGTATGCCACAGTCGTTATAAATCATGCTAAAACACTGCTAGATCAGGTAAAAATTTATCAACTTAAAATTCAAGTTTGTACCGCGCAAACTCAATTTAGTCAAGCGATTCAGATAGCACTAGAGGTACTAAAATTATTAGAATTTAAATTATCTGAAGCAACTCCAAAAAATATTCAAACTGCCCTTTTAGAAACAAGTAATAATTTAGTTGGTACGCAAATTGAGCATTTGCTGAAATTGCCGCCGATGAATGAGCCGAGAGTACTAGCTATTATAAATATCCTCTCCGGTGCAATTTCTCCCGCTTACATTGCTGCACCTGAGTTACTACCATTCATTGTGATTCAACAGGTTAATTTATCAGTTAAGTATGGCAATGCTAATACATCTCCATTTGCTTATGCCATGTATGGCTTGATTTTATGTGGAGTTACACTTGATATTGAATCTGGTTATCAATTTGGTCAACTAGCATTGAATTTGTTAGAAAAGCTTGATGCTAAAGCTATTGCAGCAAAAACGCTTTTGGTAGTAAATACAAATATTGAGGTTTGGAAAGTTCATGTAAGAACAACTTTAAATTCTTTACAAGAAGCTCATCAAATTGGTATTGAAAATGGAGACTTAGAATTTGCTGGCTATAGTGCTGCGAATCGTAGCTATTATTCATATTTTACGGGACGGGAATTGACAGAACTTCAACGAGAGTTATCTGGCTATATTCAAGTATTAAGTAAATTTAAACAATCTAGAAATGTTGATGCTCTGGAAATGTATCTCCAGGTGATATCAAATTTAACTTCACCATCTTTTTTTCCAGAGCGTTTAGTTGGGCAATATTACGAGTCAGATAGATTACCGCGTCTCCAACAAACAAATGATCGGCATGAACTGTTTCATTTTTATTTAAATAAACTTATTCTGTGTTATCTATTCCATGATTTTGAACAAGCTCAAGTTAATGCCCGTCTTGCCGAAAGTTACCTAGATGGAGTTGTAGGTTTAGCACTAATTACTAATCTTTATTTTTATGATTCTTTAACACGATTGAGGGTTTATTTACAATCATCTTTTTTGGCTCAGGGAGAGATTCTGTTACAAGTAAGAGCGAATCAGAACAAACTAAAATTTTGGGCGCGTCATGCGCCTATGAATTATTTACATAAATTTTATTTAGTAGAAGCAGAGTGCCATCGAGTTTTGGAAGAAGATTATCAGGCAATTGAAACATACGATCGCGCTATTGCTTTAGCTAAAGAACATGAGTATATCCATGAAGAAGCACTAGCTTATGAATTAACTGCCAATTTTTATTTATCCAAAGGCAAAATAATCATTGCTAAAGCTTATATGCAGGAGGCACGATATTGTTATTTTAAATGGGGTGCAACTGCGAAAGTTGCAGATTTAGAATCACATTATCCTCAGCTTTTTTTGGGAGTTTTAATTCCAAGTAAACAAACTAATCAAATTTTAAATACTGGAAATCAAACATTAAACCAACTCGATTTTCACACGATTTTCAAAGCATCACAAGTAATTTCTAGTGAAATTGTTTTAGATACGCTGTTAACCAAACTAATGAAAATTGCTATTGAGAATGCGGGAGCAGAAAAAGGTTTTTTAATTTTAGAGAAACAAGGGGAATGGGTGATTCAGGCAGAAGGAGCTATTGAGCGAGGTGAGGTGGCAACCTTACAATCTCTTAATTTAGAACCATTACCTGCAACATATGTTCCTAAGTCAATTATTAACTATGTAGCTCGGACAAAAGAGAATATTATTATTAATAATGCGATGTCTGAGGGAAATTTCACTCAAGATATTTATATCCAAGCTCATCAACCCAAGTCGGTATTATGTATACCGATTATCAATCAAGGTAAACTGATTGGTATTTTATATTTAGAGAATAGTTTAATAACGGGAGCATTTAGTAGCGATCGCGCAACCCCTTCTCAATCAGAACGCCTCAAAGTTCTTAACATCTTGACTTCCCAAGCTGCAATCTCGATTCAAAATGCTTTACTTTATAACAACTTAGAACAAGCTAATCAGCAATTAGCAGAGTATTCCCGCACTTTAGAACTAAAAGTAGAAGAACGCACCCAAGAATTACTAGCAGCCAAAGAAGCAGCAGAAGCAGCAAACCGTGCAAAAACTGAATTTTTTGCTAACATGAGTCATGAATTGCGTACCCCTCTCAACGCTATCTTGGGTTTTACCCAAATGCTGGTGCGGAGATCAGTTCCCCTGGCTCAACGGCAGGAATATTTAAGCATCATCAATCGCAGTGGCGAACATTTACTAGCTTTAATTAATGATGTGTTGGAAATGTCGAAAATTGAGGCTGGTCGCACTACTTTAAATCCTCAAAACTTTGCTTTGGATCAACTGCTAACATTTGTTAAAGAAATGTTCCAAATGAAAGCAGCAGCTAAGGGTTTAAAGTTAATCTTTGAGCAAGATGCTGATCTACCTCAATATATCCAAACAGATGAGCAAAAATTACGTCAAGTTTTAATTAATATTTTGGGTAATGCGATCAAATTTACTGAAAAAGGTAGCGTAACTCTGCGAGTTAAAAAGAAACTTGAAGCATTCCCCTTGCCCCCTGCTTCTTTCGGAATTACCTTTGAAGTTGCAGACACAGGTTTAGGCATAGCTCCCCATGAGCTAGAAAGTGTATTTGAAGTCTTTGTACAAACGGAACAGGGGCGAAACTTACACCAAGGAACAGGTTTAGGTTTAGCGATTAGCAGACAATTTGTGCGACTCTTAGGGGGTGAGATTACTGTTAGCAGCACTTTAGGTAAAAGCACAGTTTTTAGTTTTGATATTGCTGTGCAGTTGGCTGATAAAGTTAATATTTCTGAGCAAACATCACGAGAGCAAATAATTAGTCTTGCTCCCAATCAACCTCAGTACCGGATTTTAGTAGCAGATGACGCTTTTGAAAACCGCCAATTATTAGTAAAAATGCTAGAACCATTAAGCTTTGAAATTCAAGAAGCAGCTAATGGAGAAGAAGCGATCGCACTATCAGATAGCTGGGAACCTCACGTAATTCTAATGGATATGCGGATGCCTGTAATTGATGGCTATGAAGCTACTAAACGTATCAGATCCCAACTCAAAGGTCAGGCTACAGTAATTATTGCACTCACCGCTAGTGTATTTGATAACGAGCGATCAATTGTGTTATCAGTTGGTTGCGACGACTTTATTCGCAAGCCATTTCAGGAAGACGTACTATTAGAAAAGTTAGCTCAACATTTAGGCGTGCGTTATATATATCAACAACCCTCAACATCTGTAGTCGAACAGCAAAAAATTGAATTAACACCATCAGATTTAGCAGAAATGCCCGATGAGTGGATTTCTCAGTTACATCTAGCTGCGACTAAACTCAATTCCAAGCTAATTTTACAAGCAATAGCACAAATCCCTGATGAAAAAAGCTTACTGGCTATAGCACTTAAACATTTAGCCGATAACTTTCGCTATGACGTGATCATAAATCTAACTAAAAATAAACGTTCAGATGAATAAGAGTTTTACAAGTTCTGTTAAAAGAAAAATTTTAATTGTAGATGACACACCTGATAATTTACGCCTTTTAGACAAAACCTTAACTAACCAGGGATATGAAGTCCAGTGTGCAATTAACGGAGAGTTGGCTTTAATAGGGGCTGGTGCGGAAGTACCAGATTTAATTTTACTAGATATTAAAATGCCCGGATTGGATGGATATCAGGTATGCCAACGCCTGAAAGCACAAGCGCAAACTTGCGAAATTCCCGTGATATTTTTGAGCGCACTAGATGAAGCAATTGATAAAGTGAAAGCTTTTACTGTAGGCGGAGTAGATTATATTACTAAACCGTTTCAAATTGAAGAAGTTTTAGCGCGTGTAGAAAATCAACTAGCTTTGCAAGCAGCTAAAAAAGAAATTACCCTCCTCAATGCTGAACTAGAACAACGAATTAATCAACGCACAGAGCAGTTAAAACGAGCGAATGTGGAACTCACTGAAAGCGAAGAGCAATTTCGCCTAACTTTTGAAATGGCTCCCATTGGTATCGCCATTCAAACCCTTGATGGCAAATTTATTCGAGTAAATAAAGCTTTCTGTGAAACATCAGGTTATCCCAGCGAAGAACTTTTAGAGAAAACTTGGATGGATATCAGCCATCCCGATGATATTGCTGTCGCCCTTGCCTACCACCAAAAACTTTACCAAGGGGAAATTTCGGATTTCCAAATTGAGAGCCGTCATTTAACTAAAGATGGCAAGGTAGTTTATGGCATCTTACAGGTGGCTGTAGTTAGAGATGCCGAGCAAAAACCTGTGCATTTAATCAGTCAGTTTTTAGATATTAGCGCTCGCAAATTAGCCGAGGAGAAATTAATTTTTGGTGCTTTGCACGATGATTTGACCAATTTACCCAATCGTAATTTGTTGATGGAGCGGCTGGAATTAGCATTAAAACAAGCTCAACGGCAAACAGATTATTTATTTGCGGTAATGTTTATCGATCTTGATCGCTTTAAGATCGTTAATGATAGTTTAGGGCATGATGTTGGCGATCAACTATTGGTGGCGATCGCCCGCAAGTTAGAAACCTTAATTCGTGCTACTGATATAGTGGCGCGTCTTGGGGGAGACGAGTTTATTATCCTGCTAGATCATCTGCAAGATATCAATGACGCGATTAGAATTGCCGAGCGCATCTGTTTAGAACTTAATTCACCCTTTTTGATAGAAAATCGTCAAGTTTTTACCACTGCCAGTATTGGTATTGTGTTGAGTTCACCTTATTATCAAGCAGCCTCGGAATTATTAAGAGATGCCGATATTGCTATGTATCGTGCAAAAGAGGCGGGTAAAGCTCGTTATGAAATTTTTGATCGGGTAATGCACGCTCATGCTGTCAACCAACTGCAACTAGAAAGCGACTTACGCGATGCGATCGCACATCAAGAACTGTTGGTTAACTATCAACCAATCATCTCATTAACCACAGGCAAACTTACAGGTTTTGAAGCTTTATTACGCTGGGAACATCCCAGTCGCGGTTTTGTCTCTCCGGCAGAATTTATCCCCATTGCCGAAGAAACAGGCTTAATTATTACTATCGGTGAATGGATACTGCGTGAAGCTTGTCGTCAATTGCACACCTGGCAATTACAACATCAACTTAGCAATAGTTTGACCATCAGCGTTAATCTTTCTAGTAAACAACTCAGAGAACCAACTTTAATCAAGAAAATTGAGCAAATTATTAACGAAACTAAATTAAATAGTAGTTGTTTAAAGCTAGAACTTACTGAAAGTATGCTAATTGATAATATTGAAGCCGTAATCTCTACAATGTCCCAACTCCGAGGCAAAGAAATTCATTTAAGCATAGATGACTTTGGTACAGGCTTCTCCTGTTTAAGTTATTTACATCGTTTTCCAATTAATACTTTAAAGATTGACCGTTCTTTTGTTAATCGGATTGGAGAAGAAAATGAAAATTTAGGAATTGTCAAAACTATAATTACCTTAGCTCACGAATTGGGGATGGATGCGATCGCAGAAGGGGTAGAAACTCAGCAGCAAGTAAACCAATTGAAAGCTTTAGGGTGCGATCAAGCTCAAGGATACTTTTTTTCCAAACCCTTAAGCGGCGAATCAGCAGAGCTTTTCATCGCCACACACAAAATATAGCAGTCAACAGTCAACTAACAGCCCGCTTTTATACACTTATGCAAGAGGTTTATTCTAAAGTTTTCCTTTTAGCAACTCTAACTCTTCCCTAATAGATAAAGGTTGATAACCTAAATTGAAAGCTTTTGTACTATCTAAAGAAACATCAGGTGATCTGGGTGCAGCCATTTTCACATCTTTTTGTAAACAGGTTTGCAACTTTGCCCCTGAAAGCTGTAAAACCTCTACTAATAATCGACCAAAATCATAGCGAGATACCCGCTCTTTTCCACCTAAATGAATATATCCTTGAACTTTTTCTAAAGCTAATAACAAGCCTTGCGCCGCAGTTTTACCACTTACAGGCGTGCGAAACTCATCTGTAAATAAACTTAACTCTTTTCCCTCCCTCAAACCTTGAATAAATGGCTGAATAAAACTGTTAGCTGTAGGTGACGCAACCCCAAACATTAAAGGCATTCGGCAAACTGCCGTTAGCGGATAACGCTGTAACATTCCTACTTCCGCCATCACCTTTTGCTCACCATAAAGATTCACCGGAGAAACTAAATCTGTTTCTTTATAAGGAGCATTTAAGCCATTGAAAACTAAATCAGTTGAAGTAAAAACACAAGGAATTGCATAATTCGCTGCTAGTTCAGCAATATTACACGATGCTACAACATTAATTTTGTGGGATATCTCAGGATTATTTTGACAAAAATTGGGACTTGATAAAGCAGCCGTATGAATAATTCCGGCTGGTTGGATTTCTTGAAATATACGCTTGAGTTCTTCCAAATCCGTTAAATCAACTTTCAGCATATTTACACCTAAAATATCTAAATAATTTGACCAATAAGTTCCATAGATATCCCATTCTTGTTTAGCTAACTGGCAAAGGTTCCACCCCAAAAAACCGCTAGCACCTGTCACCAAAATTCTTTTCATATATTGGCAAAATTTTATTTAATTAGAAGAACCTTGGATGACACCATTACTTTTTTCAATTTCTGACTTTTCTAATTGAACTTTTATTTGTTGCAATTCTAAATTTAGCTTTTGCTCAATTTGCTCTTTAGGAATGCCAAGTTTCTGAGATAAATCAGCAATTGTAAAGCTTAAATTACCTACTTTAACCTCTGTATTGTCATCAAACTTTAATTCCCCATTATCGACGTATGGTTTACCTGATATACCTATATAAACTTCGCGATTATTTAAAAAGGGGAATTGTTCAGTAAGCTTATTAAGCGCAGTTCGCCCATTTTTGGCAACAAAAGTATTTGAAAATTCTGAAATATTTACTACAGCGCCTGTCTCTATCTTACCATCCCGAATTTTTGTATTAACACCTTTGACTGAACTAGGTAGCGTATTCCCACTTGTCTGTTCGGCAACTTTTGGATTAACTTCTTTGACTGAACTAGGTAGTGTATTTCCACCTGTCTGTTCGGCAATTTTTGGATTAACTTCTTTGACTGAACTAGGTAGTGTATTTCCACCTGTCTGTTCGGCAATTTTTGGATTAACTTCTTCGACTGAACTAGGTAGTGTATTTCCACCCGTGCGTTCGGCAATTTTTGCAACTATAAATTTGTTAATTTCAGCTTCAGTTAGCTTGATATTTACACTTTTAGAATCAGCTAACTGGGAAGATTTTTCAGCTTGTTCTAAATTAGTAACAGAGCTTTTATCTTTCTTTAAGGCAATATTTATACTATTTTCAGGAGCAATATTAGGATTTTCTGTTGTGGTATTATACCAACTAGGTAGTTGTGTAGCTTGCCGCCAAAAAAAAGTAATGACACCAGTGCTACCAACAACTAATAATATAAAGACAAGCAAGATTTTTTTCATGTTGAAACGTAAACTCGAGGAAAAAAAGATAATTTAATTGATATTAGCAATTTTTATACTTAACCATTTTAAATATTACTAATATTTATTGATCTAGCTATTTTGTAATCAATTTTACTGTAGATCGACAAAAATAAACTAACGTTGTTGAATTTTATATGTTTGTCCTACTAACGCGGGTTATACTCTGGCTGCTACTATGCGCCCTTGTCTACTATGTACTGGCGCAGTTGATTCCCAAAGAATATCTCGCCTGGTTAGGTGGCATATTATTGTTTGTAATCATCATTTTGGTATTTATTAATACTAATGATCCTTTTGTTATAGCAGCAGGTAGTGTGATATCTTTTCCTTTTAAACCGCTAGGGGTGTCACTTTTACTGTTGTTATTCGCAATAACTGGAATAAATAATGGTGGTATTAAAAAAGAAGCATATTACCAATTATGGGTAGCTTTTTTAATTTTGTTACTATCAAGTACACCTTATCTAGCTTACCACATAGCACAACAAGCCGAACGAGAGTTTATTCAAGCAGAACAACAGCGCCGAGAGATTTGTCAAGCTCAATGTCCTACTAATCTAACACCACCCGAAGCACAGAAAGCAAGGGCAATTGTAGTATTAGGGCATGAAAGTCCTCAAGGAAATTTGGCTTACATTAGGCAGGTTCAGATTAATGATATTAGCGATCGCCTAATTTATGCCTCCCAAGTTTACCAAGAACAATTATCCCTAGAAAATCGTCCTTTGCTAATTGTTAGTACTGCTTATAATTTTACCAAAGATAACACCAATCAATCCGGCGACTTTACAACAATTCTTTCAAAACTAGGTGTGCCAGCCGAGAGAGTTATCCTAGAAACTAATAGTTTAGATCTACATTCCAGCGCTGTTGCGGTACAACAAATTTTAAAACAGCGTGGTCTTGGTAATCAACAAATTATTTTGATTACCTCTGCATTAAATAGCAACCGCGCCAGACTGACCTTTGCCCAAATGCGTTTTAAAATTACTCCTAGAACAGAAGAATTCTATACGTTACCGTCTGGAAATATACCTCTAAAAAGCTTAAAAGTTCAAGACTTTATTCCCAATGTAGCAGCCCTGACGATCACCACGCGGGTAGTTGAAGAATTTCTGGCATCACTTTACTACTTCTTACGTGGCTGGTTGTCACCAGTAATATTATGAATTAGTGATTTTAGGAGGGAGGAGAGAGAGGGGAAAAATTAATAATTGATAATTGTTAATTGTTAATTGTTAAGATTGAGTGTAAATTAACGACATTTCCAATCACCGCGATCGCAGGTGCAGTAAAACCTGATTCTTCCACCTGCTCAACAATCGTTTCTAGCGTCCCAATTAACTCTTCTTGCTCAGGTCTTGTACCCCAACGCACCAAAGCTATCGGTGTTTGGGGACTTAGCCCAGCTTCTTCAAGTTGTGAAGTAATGTAGGGTAAATTGTGAATCCCCATATAAACCACAATAGTTTCTGAACCGTGTGCGATCGCACTCCAATTCACCGCAGGTCGATACTTACCCGCAGACTCGTGACCTGTGACAAAAGTAACTGAAGAACTATAAGATCTGTGAGTCAACGGAATACCCGCATAAGCTGGTGCAGCAATACCTGATGTCACCCCTGGAACAACTTCCACAGGTACACCTGCACGCACCAAATCTTCCATCTCTTCCCCACCGCGACCAAATACAAACGGATCACCACCTTTTAACCGTACAACTATCGCTTGACTTTGGGCGAGTTCAATTAACAGCTTAGTTGTATCTTCTTGAAATAAAGAGTGACGACCCATCCGTTTACCCGCATCAATTTTTTCTGCCTGCGGATTAATCATCATTAAAATCTGCGGACTAACCAAAGCATCATAAACCACCACATCAGCACACTCTAGCAGTCCCTTACCCTTCAAAGTCAGCAACCCTGGATCTCCAGGTCCCGCACCGACAAGATAAACCTTGCCTAAGCACCGCTTGTTTTGCTGATTAAATGTGTTCGTTTCTTGACTGCTGATGCTCATGTTAAGCTGTTGTGTTTCTAAGTTTTATGTTTTAGGGGGAGAGGACGGAGGAGGGAGGAGAGAGCAAAAGGGTTTGATAAATTTTCTCTTAATTAAAAACCAGCCCCAAAATCAGATTTATTCAAATAAATCTAAAATTAAATCGGCTAACTCAGAACTTGCTCCTATCGGTTCACCAAGACTCAACTGCACAGTAGGGAATTGTGCTTGCAGATGAGCTACATTTGAAGCGATCGCATCTGTAATTCCCCCAGCAAATAAAAAGTAAGGCAGAATTGCAATTGTCCGATTACCAGCATTAACTAACTCTGCTACTCGCTCCTCTAAACTTGGTGATACCGACCAATAGGCAGGTAACGCACTCATTTGCGCTGCTAATTTTTCCACAGGATGATTAGCACCAAGGCGACGGCTACCATGAGATAACAAAATCCATGCCTCTGTCCATATAGAACTAATCTGCTTGGCAAACAAACTATTTATATTAGGGTGGCTACCTAAGTAAGGTCGCAGTTCAATTGTTAAGTCTGCACCAACAGCTTGTTGAGCCAGTTTTACTTCTGCGGGAATATCTGCCATCACATGAACCCCTGGTAACAGAAACAAAGGCACAATTTCCAAACGATTAAACCCAGCAGCTAAAATGCGTGAGCCAAACTCCCTAATTTGCTCATGCAAAGGTAGAGCAGCTAATTCTAAACAAGCAGTGCCTACCATTGGTCGTAAGGAGTGAGTAGCGCATAAAGTAGCATAGCTACTAGCAATGCCACCCTGTTCACCCTCCAGCAAAGGAGACTGATAACTTAATTGCCCTTGATCCTGATATAAATCCGTATCCGTAGCCGTCTGTATACCCCTACTTACCTCAATCCGCAGCTTCAGCAGTTCAGCAAGCTGTTCTAAAGCTGCTTGTGGACGAGGATCGCGGCTTCCGTGAGATACCAGTAGGTAGGCAGAGCGTAGTGGCAACTTAATGAATGTTTCCAATAGAATGTAGTTTTTTTAATTAGATCTCGTTTTCCGGCAAGTTTCTGTATAAATAGTTTCTGTTTTAGGAACTTCCTTGATTTTTAACCAACTTTCAGCCCTATTGAACTCAATTAATTATCAATAGTATTAAAATATTATTAATAAAATTAACTCAACCTAGTATATTTACTACTGACTTTATTTATTGTATAGCAGCCTTAAACAAAAATGTTGCCCCCTCCCAATTGGCGGGGAGGGGGCTGGGGTTAGAGCTTTACCCTTAATTACAAGGTGTTAAATCTCGCTCTAGCTAACTAAGAATTGCCTTCAACACTTGGGTTAGCAACGTATTTAAAATCTGGTTCACTATTCCAGGGGCCGCGCTCATCTTTACCATTTTGGGACAAGTTGAAGTAAAGATCTACTGTATTGTCCGGCTGGATATTACCAAAGAATGGGTCAGTCAGCTTACCCAACGAATCCAACGCCTTCATAAACATTTTAGTGTGGGAAATTTCGCGGGTAAGTAAATGTACCAACGCATCCTTTGTACCTTGGTCTGGAGCCATCTTGATTAACTCTTCATAAGTTTGACGCGCACCAGCTTCAGCAGCAATATCAGCCCGCAAATCTCGGACAACATCACCACCTTCATTAATATAATTAGCTGTCCATGCACTGCCTTGACTATCTAGAAAATGTGGGCCAACTCCCCGAACAGCAAACAAGCTACTCCGATACGCTTCTGTTTGGTCAACATTCTTTGTATGACCTTCAATCAATTTCCCCACCATTTCTAGGTGGCTAAATTCTTCAAGGGCAATATCTTGAAGCATATCTTTGATACCTGCATGATCACAATGCAACGACTGCACCCAGTATTGTAAAGCTGCTGTCAATTCACCCGTTGCTCCTCCAAACTGTTCTAGCAGCAGTTGAGCAAAACGTGGGTTAGGCTCATTGATATTTACTGTATGAATCGTTTCTTTTTTGTGAAAAAACACAGATTAAATCTCCCTTTAGTTTGTTTGAGTCAACTGTCAACGTAACTTTCTAGGTTGTGAACAATTGCAGCAAACATTCAATTGTTATATAAGCCTACGTTAGCGTCACCACGAAATTAGAACCTGCATCCACAGGTATAGTTGACTTAGTAATAGCTCTAACTAGAGGAGAATCTTTTTAAAACTCAAGAAAATTACCGTTACAGCCTATTTAATTTCATTGATGATTGTTAATTGATTCCACATTGTTCTAGCCTGGTTGCCATGTGTTGAGCGTGTAGCCACCAGCTATAACAACCACCAACCCATCGACGTGAGGGTAAATGTCCTGTAGGTGCTGAGGAATGGAACTGCAAAGCTGAATCGGAAAAATTTGAATTATGTACTTTCCAGCCAATGATCTCGCAAAAAGTAGCATATTCACCTCCAACTGCTCGATAAATCCGCTTCTGCACGCTAAAACCGAAACGCCCACTGCTATATAGCAACCACAACTGATTAATTATTTGCAAATCTTCACAAGGAAGTTGATCAATATCACTATTAAATAAATAGCTGCCAACTGATTTATGAGATGCTTTGCACAGAACCACCCAAGTTTCTTCGTCTGCTTCTTTCCATCTTTTTTTTGCTAATAAATGTTGTAGTTTGGTGTAGTCAGTATTTAATTCTGAAATTAAGTTAATAAGATTATGTGAGTTGGTAGCTTTTACGGTATTATTTAAATTGATAGCTTGCAATACTTCCTCAGCAGATTGATAGCGTTCTTTGAGACTATCTTTGAGGAGTTTATCCAGAATTTCAGTTAAGCGATCGCTTATTTTTACCCCTGCGGGCAAAAAATCTTGCCACATCCAACAATCATTAACAATATCGAACATATCCAACGTGGGAACACCTGTCAGCAAGTTAATACAAGTTACCCCTAAACTGTATAAATCACTTGCTGGTAATGCCTTCCCCCTACCTTGTTCAGGAGCCATATATTCTGGGCTACCAATAATTGTACCAGGTTTTAATATGGCGCTATTTGTGAGGAGTTTAGCAACTCCAAAATCAATTAAAACTAATTGATCATCCGTTTTTCTGCGAATAATGTTGCTTGGCTTAATATCCCGATGCACAACTTGGTGGTCGTGGATAAATTGTAAAACTGGCAACAAACTTTTTAACAATGTCCAAATCTGACTTTCATTATAAACACCATTTTTTTCTAATTCCTCTTCTAAAGTATTGCCATCAATAAAATCTTGAACTAAATATAAATTTTGTTCTTGTTCAAAGCTAGCCAATAAAGTTGGAATTTGAGGATGTTTACCTAACTCGTCTAAACGAATTGCTTCTTGATTAAATAAAGCCACTACTTTTTTAAAAGTTTTAGGCTCGCTATGAGAAAAATATAATTGCTTAATTACACACTTTGGGTGAGAAGGTATATCTTGATCTACAGCTAAAAAAGTTCTGCCAAATCCTCCCATACCAAGAGGGTTAATTGCACTATATCTCTCTTTTAGCAATAACCTAAAGCCACACCTGTTACAAAACCTTTCAGGGGGAGAATTGACTGGGTAGTGACATTGAGGGTTTAAACAGTAACTCATTTAAGCAAGGTGTAATACTCTAGTTTTACACAAATTATTAAAACTAATAGCCTCTTTGATCAATCAGATTAGTAGGTTGGGTTAAGCCCAGCCCTACCCCCACAAACATTATAAACGTTGGATTTCGTTATCACTCAACCCAACCTACATTGTACCAATTGATAATTGTTAATTGAGTTCACCTTTGCTGCGCTTGATAAGTATAAAAATTATCAATAGCACCGACTGTTTCAAAATGATAGCCAGGTAACGTATTCGCAGGTAAAAATGCTACAATTGTGCTAGGAGATAAGTCTGTTTGATAAATGCTAAATAAAATAAAATTCTGCCGTTGAGTACTCTTAGAGATAAGTTGCTTAATTTGAGGTTGATGAGATTCAACTATTGAACGGCACTGATCTTCTAAGGAATTACCTAGAATTGATGGTGCTTTTGGACAAATATCCTTTTGCAAGTAGTCTGTAAGTTGCTCTACTGCATACTCCTCATAAGAATCCTGATTGGGATTCGTCAGCGCCATCGCTGCGCCTATCCCAACTAAAGCCACTCCCACAATCGCCGTCACAGCTTGCAAACCCTTCATTAGCTTGGCTATAGATGTTTTTTTTAGATTACCGCTACTGGCGGCTAGATTTAAAATCTAGTAAATTTTTAATCAATACTAGACTTACTAATCAAGTTTATGTTATATTCAGTTATGCAATGGCGAGCGTGGCCAAGTGGTTAAGGCAGAGGTTTGTGGTACCTCCATTCGTGGGTTCAATTCCCATCGTTCGCCCTGAATTTTTACCGAAAATTTTGGGTATAAAGCCCCGTCCTTTAGCGCAGCGCAGGACGGCTTTTTAAAATTCGTGCTATTATGAGTTTATCGCAGACTCAAACGATAAACTATGCTCATCTACGAAATGAAGCTACAAGGAACAGACGACCAGTACGGTCTGCTTGATCAAGCTATCCGCACTGGTCGTTTTGTGCGTAATAGCATCATTAGAGCGTGGATGGACGGCAAAATTAAAAGTCGTAACGATGCCTATGCCTACTGCAAGGTACTAGCCGACAACCCTGAATTTGCTTGGGCAAGCCAATTAAACTCGATGGCTAGACAAGCCCATGCAGAAAGAGCTTGGTCATCAATAGAACGGTTTTATCGTAATTGCAAAGCGGATGTATCAGGTAAAAAAGGCTACCCACAGTTCAAAAAAGAACACGTTAGGGCATCAGTTGAATACAAAACTTCTGGCTACAAGTTATCAGAAGATAGACGTTATTTAACATTTACCGATGGTTTTAAAGCTGGTACTTTTAAACTTTGGGGAAGTCGTGATTTGCACTTCTATCAATTAACTCAAATCAAACGAGTTCGGGTTGTTAGAAGGCATGACGGTTACTATGCACATTTTTTAATCGATCATACCAGGGAGGAGAATAAAGAATTAACAGGTAAACAAACGGGTCTAGATGTAGGTTTAAACCATTTCTACACTGATTCTTCTGGTGAAAAAATTGACAATCCTCGGTTTTTGAGAAGGGATGAGAGGAAACTTAAAAAGCTACAACGCAGATTATCACGTACTCAAAAAGGCAGTAAGAATAGAGCCAAAGCCAGAAATAGATTAGGTAGAGCGCACCTATCGGTTTCACGCAGACGTAACGACTGGGTATGCAAGTTAGCCCAGCACGTCATACAGTCTAACGACTTGGTTGCGATTGAAAACCTAAAGGTGCGTAACATGGTTAAAAACCATCATTTAGCTAAATCAATTAGTGATGCTGCTTGGTACAGGTTCAGGGAGTGGCTAGAGTATTTTGGTAGGGGTTATGGTGTCCCCGTCATTGCTGTAGAACCTAAGTTCACCAGCCAAAACTGTTCTAGCTGTGGCGAAAAAGTTGTCAAAACTTTAAGTACCAGAACTCATCAATGTCCTCACTGCAATTATGTTGCGGATCGTGATGAGAATGCAGCTATTAATATTTTAAAATCAGCCCTAAAACAATGGGCAAATACCGTTGGGCAGACGGAAATTAACGCCTCTGGAGAGACTGGTCTCTGCTTGGGTGGGGAAACTCAGCCAAGTAAATCAACTCACGGAAAGAAGAAACCCAAAAAGTGATTTTTGGAATCCCCGTCCTTCAGGTCGCGGATGGATGTCAAAATAACAAACTAACTGTCGTAAGTGACAAATTCGTGTCATCGACTTTAGTATATGCTGGCTGCTATATATGGCAGGTGGCAGAATATATCTTGGTTTTACAGGCTGTGTCTGTTGAACTGTACTCTTAAGAGTGTCAGGAGAGACAGCAAGATTAGGATAAAAGATGATACTTTAATTTGAAAGCAGTATAGACAGCGCGGGTCAGCATAATGAATCTAGATTTGCAGAGATTTTATCAGAGTTGCGATCCTAGTCACACTTTGATATTAGAAAATCCAGAGGAACGCAAGTACTATATTGATTTTGCTTCGGTGCGGGGTGGAAAAGTTATTGAAGCATTAGCACGTACCATTGCCAGACTATCGCCAGATAAGCCGACTTGTCAATTGTTTACTGGACATATCGGTTGTGGTAAATCTACAGAATTGCGACGGCTAGAGGCTGAGTTAAAAGAAGTTGGCTTTCATGTGGTTTATTTTGAGTCCACTGAAGATTTAGATATGGCGGATGTGGATGTTACTGATATTTTATTGGCGACTCTCAGACCACTAACCGAAAGTTTGGAAAAAGTTGGCGTTAAGCTAAAACCTGGGTATTTTGGTAAGCTATTTCAGGAAATTGGGGATTTTTTACAAACACCAATCAAGTTTGACGCAGAAGTAGGAGTTAATTTAACAAAGTTTTCACCAATTATTGCTAAGATTACCGCTAAAACTAAAGATAGTCCTAACCTCCGCAGTCAATTGCGCCAGTATTTAGAACCTCGGACTAATAATATATTGCAAGCTATCAATGAAGAAATTTTAGGAAAAGCAACTCAGGAGTTGAAAGCTAAGGGTAAAAAAGGGCTGGTTATAATTATTGATAACTTGGATCGAGTTGATCCTCGTGCTAAAACTTCCCAGCGATCGCAACCAGAATATCTATTTATAGATCGCGGCGAACAATTACGCAAACTAAATTGTCATGTAGTTTATACTATCCCCCTAGCTTTAATTTTCTCTAATGATAGTGAAACGCTGAAAAATCGCTTAGGTGGTGGTGTATCGCCTAAAGTTTTGCCAATGGTTCCAGTAAAATTACGGGATGGTACTGAATATAAAGAAGGAATGGATTTATTGCGACAGATGGTTTTAGCTAGGGCTTTCCCGGAAGTTGCACCAGAACAAAGGTTAAACTTAATTACCCAAATTTTTGATAGTCCTGAAACTTTAGATCGATTATGCCGAATTAGTGGCGGTCATGTGAGAAATTTATTAGGACTTTTATACAGTTGTTTGAGGGTAGATGATCCGCCAATATCGCGAGAGACTTTAGAAGATGCGATTCAGGAATATCGAGATACTTTATTGCGTTCAATTGATGCTGATGAATGGAATTTGTTGCGTCAAGTAGTCCAGCAGCAAAGTGTTAGCGGTGAAGCAGACTATCAAAGTTTATTGCGAAGTTTGTTTGTGTTTGAATATCAGGATAAACAGGGGCGATGGTTTGGAGTTAACCCAGTTTTGGAGGAAACGGCACAATTTAAGCAATTTTGTTCGTAGTTGGTGCTTTAGCGTTATTCAATATTGGCGCTGAATCGCTAACTAAAAATATACTTTTTTGAGTTATGAATGAATCTCAACAGCCAAAAGAAATACAGATAAAAAATGCGCGATCGCTTAAAACATTAGCGCGGGCGATCGCTATTTCTCAAGGCAGATTTACTTTAATTTTAGTACAGTGCAACTATGCTGATTTGCGATCGCAGATTTTAGGGCAGTTGCAGTCACAAAATTTAGGTGATATTCGAGAGATATTTTTACCTCAATCTGCAAATAAGCTTGATGCAATTATAGCGGCAGAAGTTGGGGAAGATCGCCCAAATGCCGTCATCGTTTTGGGGTTAGAGTCTGTAAGTGCGATCGATGATTTGTTAAGTGTCACTAATCAAGCGCGGGATAAGTTTCGCTATAATTTTAGCTTTCCTTTGGTGTGGTGCGTTAATGATGAGATTCTGACTAAATTGATTAGGTTAGCACCAGATTTATATAGTTGGGCAGGTGTACCAATTAAGTTTAATTTTACTACTAATCAGTTAATTGATTTGCTGCAACAACAGGCAGAAGAATTATTTGCTCAAGTTTTAGATCCTCACCAATATAGATTTATTGAGCAAGATAATTTTAATTGCCAACGAGTTGAATTGGAACTAGCTTTAGAAGAATTGCAGAGTCGGGGGGAATATCTGCCAGAATTAGAAGCGAGTCAGCGATTTATTTTGGGTCGTGAAGCTTATCTGAATAATGATATGGATAAATCACGACTATTATATATTCAAAGTTTAGTATTTTGGCAAGGCAAAACTCAGAAATCTCCAGGTAGTATTTTAATAGAATCTGACCATCAAAAGTATCTTGAACGACAAGCTGGTTTGCTATGCTATTTAGGTTTATGGTGGCGCAGATATGCAGTTTTACATCGAGCGAAAGAAACAAAAGCTTATCAAAAAGCTAGAATTTATTATTTACGCTGTTTGCGAGTATTAGAACAAGCAAATCGCCTTGATTTAGTCGCTAAATTTATTAACGCTTGTGGAGAAACTTTAAAACAACTTCAAGCATGGGATGAATTAGAACAAATAGCCAACAAAGCGGTTGATTTATACCAAACATATCCTCATTCCCTCAAACTCAGTTATGCTTATGGATTATTAGCTGAGATCGCTATTGCTAAATCTCACTGGAATGAAGCTCAAAAATATGCAGAAACAGCATTAGAAATCAATCAGCAACAATCAACCCCTCTTTCTCAGGAAGGTAGGGGCGATATAGATCCTGATTTAAGCTGGTTACAATCACACTATGAAAGTTGGTATCGTTTATTATTAGCCAAAATTCAACGGTATTTAGAGCAATTATCAGCAGCAGAATCCAATTTAGAAATTGCTCAAGATAAATGCAATATTTCTTACAATCCACAGCTTTATATCCAGATATTAGAAGAATTACGATGTGTACATTTTCAACAACATCATTACTTAGAAGCATTTAATATTAAATCTGAGAAAAATTCCCTAGAACAACAGTATGGATTCCGTGCTTTTATTGGTGCGGGACGGTTAAAGTCTCAAAGACAAGTGATCAATCCTGCTTTTGTTTCAGTTGGTACATCTAAAGCTAAAAATCCAGAAAATAAGCAGTTTCAGCTAGGGAAAGTTGCCCAAGAAATTGAAGCTTCGGGACGCAAACCAGATGTTGATAACTTAGTTGCAAAAATCAGCCGTGATGACCAAAAGTTAATTGTTATTCATGGGTTGTCGGGAGTGGGAAAAAGCTCTTTGCTCACGGCGGGATTAGTACCTGCATTATATCAAGAAGTAACTATTGATTCACGTACTCCTTTGCCTGTTATACTGCGAAATTATAATGATTGGGCGCAGGAAGTAGGAAGCTGTTTAGCAGCAGCAATTAAACAAGTTAAAGATATTGATTTAGTTGCTATACCAGACAAAGTTGCAGGTATTATTGAGCAGTTGCAATTAAATATTGAGCGCAATTTCTTAACAATTTTAATTTTTGACCAGTTTGAGGAGTTCTTCTTTAATTGCCCTAACCCATTAGAGAGAAGAAAGTTTTGGGAATTTTTGCATTTATGTTTAGATCGGATTGATATTGGTTATGTCAAGGTAATTTTATCATTACGAGAGGATTATTTACATTTATTATTAGAAGCGGATCGGTTGACTACTTTACAAGTTACTCAAAACGATATTCTTAATAAGGAAATTCGTTACTATTTTGGAAATTTTTCGCCTGCACAAGCTCAACGAGTAATTGAGGATTTAACTGCACGATCTTTTTACATGGAACCTGGATTAATTGATGCTTTGGTAGCTGATTTAGCAGGAGAGTTAAAAGAGGTGCGTCCGATTGAATTGCAGGTAGTCGGAATGCAACTGCAAACAGAAGGTATTTCTAGGCTGCGACAATATCAGGAAATTGGGAATAAACAAAAACTGATTGAGCGATTTTTAAATAGTGTTATTCAAGATTGTGGTCAAGAAAATAAACGAGTTGCCGAGTTATTATTATACTTTTTAACTGATGAAAATAACACGCGACCGCCTAAGACAAAAGTTGAATTAGCTGCTGCTTTAGACCAGGAAGCAAATAAATTAGAGTTAGTGCTAGAAATTTTAGTTCAATCAGGATTAGTATCTTTAATTCCCCAATCTCCGGCTGACCGTTATCAACTAATTCACGATTATTTAGTAGCTTTTATTCGCCAGCAACGAAGCGTAGACTTAGTTGCTGAACTGGAAAATGAACGAGAGGCACGGAAAGCGACGGAAGCGAAGTTAGATGAAATTTTAAAAGAACAACTACGCAATACCAACCACCAAAAAATGCTCAAGGCATTAAATTTCAGCGATGCTTTGAGCGCTTCGGCAGAATTAGAATTTACTGCCAATAAAGGGCAACTACAACCGCTATTGAAAGTTATTAAAGCTGGAAAACAACTGCAAGCAATAAAAGCAGCAATTTCTATACCAAATGAAAAGCAGTTAGAAATTACTGCTAGGTTAAATAGCATCTTTGCTGCGATGAAAGAACGTAACAGCTTACAAGGGCATGAAAATGGGGTAAATAGTGTGAGTTTCAGTCCTGACGGTCAAACTCTTGCTTCGGCAAGTAGAGACAAAACGGTGAAACTGTGGCGCACAGATGGCAGGTTAATTACTACTTTCATTGGGCATGAAGATTGGGTAAGGAGTGTGAGTTTCAGTCCTGATGGTCAAACTCTTGCTTCGGCAAGTAGAGACAAAACGGTGAAACTGTGGCGCACAGATGGCAGTTTAATTACTACTTTCATTGGGCATGAATCTGAGGTATATAGTGTGAGTTTCAGTCCTGACGGTCAAACTCTTGCTTCGGCAAGTGACGACAAGACGGTGAAACTGTGGCGCACAGATGGCAGGTTAATTACTACTTTCATTGGGGCATGAATCTGCGGTAAGGGGTGTGAGTTTCAGTCCTGACGGTCAAACTCTTACTTCGGCAAGTGACGACAAAACGGTGAAACTGTGGCGCACAGATGGCAGTTTAATTACTACTTTCATTGGGCATGAATCTGCGGTATGGAGTGTCACTTTCAGTCCTGACGGTCAAACTCTTGCTTCGGCAAGTGACGACAAAACGGTGAAACTGTGGCGCACAGATGGCAGTTTAATTACTACTTTCATTGGGCATGAATCTGCGGTATGGAGTGTCACTTTCAGTCCTGACGGTCAAACTCTTGCTTCGGCAAGTTACGACAAGACGGTGAAACTGTGGCGCACAGATGGCAGTTTAATTACTACTTTCATTGGGCATGAATCTGCGGTAAATGGTGTGAGTTTCAGTCCTGACGGTCAAACTCTTGCTTCGGCAAGTGACGACAAGACGGTGAAACTGTGGCGCACAGATGGCAGTTTAATTACTACTTTCATTGGGCATGAATCTGCGGTATGGAGTGTCACTTTCAGTCCTGACGGTCAAACTCTTGCTTCGGCAAGTGACGACAACACGGTGAAACTATGGCGCACAGATGGCAGTTTAATTACTACTTTCATTGGGCATGAATCTGCGGTATGGAGTGTCACTTTCAGTCCTGACGGTCAAACTCTTGCTTCGGCAAGTTACGACAAGACGGTGAAACTGTGGCGCACTGATGGCAGTTTAATTACTACTTTCATTGGGCATGAATCTGCGGTATATAGTGTGAGTTTCAGTCCTGACGGTAAAACTCTTGCTTCGGCAAGTTGGGACAATACGGTGAAACTGTGGAATTTTGATTTAGATGATTTATTGGTGCGCGGTTGCAGTTGGATACGGGATTATTTGAAGACTAATCCAAATGTGAGTGAGGAAGATAGGCGGGTGTGTGACTCCACTTTCTAGGCTGTGTTTTCAAACTTTATTGGCTTTGTTTCTGTCGGTGAGATCCCCCTAAATCCCCCTTAATAAGGGGGACTTTGATGGGATTCTTTCCTCTTAAAAAGGGGGACTATGAAGCGTCATATCAAGTTCGGTCGATTAACCATAATAAGTTAGAATAGGCTTGCCTAAGTTCCTGATAAATTGGGTTCTTCCGTACGAAGGTGTGCTGAATTATTTTGTTTTCTAATGCCGACTGCGATAACGATGCGATCGCACCTCCATCCCAAGTTTCATCGGTTAAATTGAAGGTTGAATGAGATCAAACCTTCGTACGGAAGAGCCAACTTTTTACCCCATAACATCCGTGTCCCTGCCACAATCAAATCATAGTTAGATTCAGCCCAAAGTACATCAATTAGTGATTGAGTATAAAAAACCAGTGCCTGAAACAATGTTGATGGAAAAGCAAGTGTCTGAAATATTCACTATGACAGTGACAGGGCAAATTGTCACCCAAGCAGATACGAGTGTTGCGATCGCTATCTTAGAAGACACCTGTTTGCGCGTTAATCCTCATCCCAGCTTTCCATTACCTACAGGTATACAACGATGGTACGTTTTACCTGCAACTGATTCTACAGCACAAATATCAGGAGTGCGTATCTTGGGTTATGAACCTGTAAATGATCAACCACAAGGCTGTTGGTTCACAGGTAGGGTAATTCAAGTTAGCAAACGCAATACTCAAGTATTGTTCAAAGTGTCATTTGTTGGTCAAAAAGACCTGAAAATTACCTTACTATCAGCACTCCCAGAAATGAAATCAGGTGAGTTGTGGCGAGTAAGTGCCGTTGTACGGGAAAACTATCTCTATATTACACAGGCAGAATCACAGGAAGTAACTACTTCTACAAAATCCCCATCTGCTGATTCTCTAAAACCATCCAGCCCAGCCCCAGTCATTGAAACAGTTAAACGCATTGTCCACAGCAATACAAAAGAAGAACAACCATCAACATCTAGGGTAGTTACAGAAACATTTCAAGAAACAACAGCACGACTTTTAGCAATTGCTAAACTTACTGTAATTGCTCAAACTCATCAAACTCAATGGGTTTTTTCCTCCCCTATACAGCGAGGTAAACTGTGGGAATGGGAAGCAGTCTTGTCCGATTCAAATGCTCTAAAATCGCGCCAGGATTCCCAAAAAGCCTTGAGAGCCAGGATTCAAGTAAATCCTTACACGGAAGTTGCCCAAGTACTATGGTTTAATAATCAGCTTAATCATGTAGAAGATGCTGATTTAGAAGCTGGAACCGATACAGACTACAAAGACAAAAATCGCCTAATTGTCACACCATTAGGCGCTGCGAGAAGTATCGGTGCAAGTTGTTTTCGAGTATTAATTGGTCCTTATGAAATTGTCCTTGATGCTGGTACTAGACCAAAAGGTAGTAACCCTTTACCAGCATTTGAACATTTAAAAAATCCTAACCTGATCTTAATTACCCACGCCCATCAAGATCATATTGGTGCATTGCCTGTATTTCATCAACGTTTCCCTGCGACTCCCATGATTTGTACTGCGGGAACTAGGGAAATTGCTCATGTCATGCTCACTGATTGTTTAAAAGTACAGCAATCCAATGAAGATTTTGAGCAACTATTTGATGAAATTGATTTAGACCAAACATTATTCCAACTGCAAACTCAGCCAGTAGGTAAAGATTTTGAGCCACTACCTGGATTAAAAGTACGGTTTATCCACGCAGGGCATATTGTTGGTGCAGCTTGTGTTTATATCAGATATGGAGAGAGAAGCCTTTTATATACTGGAGATTACAACACTACTAATAGTAGAACTACCGACGGGTTAAGACTTGCTGATTTGCCCCAAGCTGATATTTTAATTACTGAATCAACTTATGGTGCAGATACTCACCCATCTAGAAAAGCTCAAGAAACCGAATTGTTACAAGCTGTTGCAGAAGTTGTGTCTTCTGGCGGTAATGTCCTAATTCCAGCTTTTGCTTTAGGACGCGCCCAGGAAATCATTTTAGCAATTCGCACCAGTGCCTTATTCCATAAGTTGAAAATTCCTGTCTATATAGATGGTTTAGTCAGGGCAGTTACGGATGTTTTTCGAGACCATCTAGATTTCCTACCTGGAAGTGTACAGAACTTTGCTCTTCAGCAAGAACCTTTTTTTGACCCCAATGGTAAACCGCCGATTATACCAATTGGTCATCCTAGAGAGCGTCCATTAGCAATAGCCAAACCTTCTGTAATTATTGCTAGTTCGGGAATGCTTAGTGGTGGAGCTAGTGTTTACTATGGTCAAGCATTATTAGAAAGAGATAATGCGGCGATATTTATCTCTGGTTATACCGATGAAGAGTCTCCTGGTCGTTTTCTACAGGGGTTACAGAAAGAGGATGAAGTTGAAATCGAAGGTAAAAAATTAATAGTCCGTGCTACTGTCAGGCGGTTTAATCTTTCAGCCCATGCTGATAAGGTTGGCTTGACGCAAGTTATTCATCGAGTCAATCCCAAACATCTGATTTTAATTCATGGCTCGATGGATGCGTTGCATGAACTTTCCCACACGGGAGATTTGAGGGATAAATATTTCATTCATATTCCCGCAGTTGGTGAAGAAATTGAGTATGGTGCTGTACCCGAACAAGTAAGTAATCGTCAGTTAAGTAAGATCGAAAATACTCAAGAGTTTGAGGTGACGGTTGAGGCGGAAGTTGAAGGTGCATGGATACGCATTCCAGAGTCAGTATTAACAGATCCCAGGTGGGAAAATTTGAGTGCGACGGGTGTGTTAAAAGCTAAGTGGAGTGGTGGACGATTGACTTTGAGTGCAGTCTCAGCCCTTGAAACAGCTATCTCGTCCGCAAGGGCTAGTGGTGAAGATTGTTGTGCGGTGTGCCAATTCTTTAATGATAAAATTTGTCAGTCCTCTGAAAGTTCTTTATTTTCTAAGCAAGTAGATCCTCGTGGTAAATGTTTGGAGTTTCAACGCCAGCCGGAATTTGAGCAAGGTTTGATTTCATTTGGGCAGGATTTAGATGAAAACTACGATGACTTAGATTAAATTTTCCGGTTTAAAATGTTTGGGGCGATCGCCCTATGAAACAAGTAGCAACCAAAAAAATTATGGAACTTGCTTAATTGCTAAATAGCGATTAACTAATAAGTTATGATCAGGCAATGTTAAACTACTAGACAAAGTAAATTTGAAACAATGGAAAATACAGTAGTTGATAAAATCTTCCGCGATGCTGATGGCAATATTGTTATAGCACAGCCACCAAACTTACCTTTGATTATCTGGGGTGTAGCTAGCTTACTTGAGCTAATTTTTACAACTGGCAAAGTTAATATTGGATTAGACGCATTAGCTTTTGGTTCCTTGTTCACTTGGGCGTGGCAGGAATTATTTGAAGGTGTTAATTATTTTCGCAGAGCGTTAGGTTTCGTTGTGCTTATTGGTGTACTATCTTCAAAAATCTACTTGACTGCCATTAAATAGCGATCGCCGCTTATACATTCAGTATTTATTAAACTTAAAAGATCATCTTCCCAAAGATAGTGCAACATATTCCAAATATCTACCCTTGCACTTGTTTTGATAAAAGATAGCCTAAATTATCTTTCCGTAGCCAGCCAAGCGCGGAGTACTTCTGCAACTGACCAAGCTTGAGCAATACAACCCTTTGGTTCCATTGGTGCATCACCATGAGATATTTCACTAATAGTTCCAATTCCAGCCGCGTAGAGGTGATGTTGCATCGGTTCTAGAAATTGACGAGCAACGGATGGGTTGTTGAACACACGCAAATGAGCTAGGACAAACGAACCAATTAACCATTGCCAAACGGTTCCTTGGTGATAGGCGGCATCACGATGAAGTTGATCTCCTCCATAATGAGCGATATATTGTGGATCGTCAGGTGCAAGACTACGCAATCCGTGAGAAGTTAAAAGCGATCGCTCACACGCTTCTACTACTTGCCGTTGTTGTTCAAGATTGAGGGGACTTTCTTTTAAGGATACAGCGAAGATTTGATTTGGTCGTAAAGAAGCATCGTTACCATTTGGCGCGTCTAAAACATCAAAACAGTATCCCTTGGCATCATTCCAGAAACGACTAAAACCAAGTTGTGTGGCATCAGCCATTGCATTGTAGTCTTGATCGGGTTTGCCTAATTTTTGGGCGAACTGGGACATTGTTCGCAAAGCGTTATACCAAAGGGCATTCACTTCTATAGGCTTGCCAATGCGAGGAGTAACCACCCAATCACCGACTTTGGCATCCATCCAAGTTAGCTGCACTCCTTTTTGCCCTGCATAAAGCAATCCATCACTGGGATCGAGGTGAATATTGTAGCGTGTTCCTTGACGGTGGAATTCTACAATCTCCGCCAGCTTGGGAAATAAATCTGCTAATAGCTTGTCATCACCAGTCGTAGCAACGTAAAGGCGGATGGCTTCAAAATACCACAGTGTTGCATCCACTGTATTGTAGTAATCTTCTGTGGGTGGCTGATTATCGTCGGGGAAACGATTGGGCAACATTCCTTGACTGATATATTTGCCAAAAGTACGAAGAATGGACTCTGCAATTTGGGGACGATTAGTGGCAAGAGTTAGACCAGGTAGACTAATCATGGTATCGCGACCCCAATCAGTAAACCAGGGATAACCAGCGATAATAGTTTTTCCGTCTTGTCGCTCAACAATAAACTGATCGCTAGCGAGGACAAGTTGCTGCACCCAATCAGGAGCTTGAGGTGCTTGTGGCGATCGTTTAGCTTGCCAATCTGCGATTAGCTTTTGCTCGTACTGGTGACGTAAATCTAAGGCTAATGCACCGTTCAAATTAGGATTTTGCTGCCTACTAGCCACAAAAGTAAATGAGCTTCCAGGCTCCAGTGTGGCTTCAAAAGTTGCTGGGTGAAGATGATCGTCTATATCGTTGAGTCCCCGTTCCTTTTCGGCTGCAAGTTCAAATCCGTAGTACCATTCGTTATTAAGTGAGGCAGTGCCGCTATCTGTCAACAAGTATAAAGGTTGTGCTTCTGGAAACACTGTGACACCAATTCCATGCTCAATCGCGGTTACATTCATGCGCCAATCCTTGGCAGACCCTTCTTGAGCGTGGGTTCTGCTGTGATAATCGCGGTAATTAACAAATGCCTTGATTGATAATTTAAGCGATCGCTTGGCTCGCCGCAAGTAATAATGAATGTATGTCGTATCAGATCCAGGCTGCATCCAGATACGTTTCTCTAATAAAGCACCTCCACAAGCAAAGTTCCAGACAGGTACTGTTCCTTCCAAATAAAAACTTTCGATATTACGGTAACCTTCAGGAGCAATGCCATTTGACCAACGATTGGCAAACAGTGGATAAGAGTTCCCTTCATACTCTGCTGTTTCGTCTAGCTTTGCTAATAATAAGGTTCGCTGCAACGGTGGTTGCAGTGCAGCCACAAGTAAACCGTGATAACCCCGTGTTAATACACCTGCTACTGTACCTGAAGCATAGCTGCCGAGACCATTGGTTACTAACCACTCACGCGACTCTGCTGCATCAAGATTTCCACAAATTTCACGTCCAAAGTTGATGCTCATAAATCTACCTAATCATCTCACCAATATTGGTGTGTGGAGTGATTGGCACGTTTGTAGTGCCTTGGAACTATCTACGCAGTAACTAAGGGCTATAACGCAAGCGCTGGCTTGTCAGTTCGCTAACTGAATTATAACTTTAAGGCTTAATACTCGTTCTTTAATCCCCTAGAAAAAATGGTTAATTTAACCTTCTAAAGCTTTTCTAAAAGATTAATTTTGGTAAAATTAAATAACTCTAAAACATCTATTAAAGCGTGTCATAATTCGTGAATAAACGTAAATAAGATACCGCCGATCATCGCTGTTCCCAGTTCCTCGGTTGATTCATATTCGTCAATAAACAATTTTACAAAATATTCATCTGACTGGGCAACGCTATAAAATAATTTAAATTTCTTTACAGTCAAATTCTGAAATATAGGGTTTAATACTATATATTCCCTGCGATCGCCAGTACAACTTGATCAGATTATGTCGCAGGGAGTTATAAAAAAATAATTAAAAATTAATTATTTTCTATGCCATCTATGAATTATGAAGGTAAATTGCGGAGTTTACGTCCAGGCGATCGCCTCAATTATCACGGCATCGAATGGCGTGTTATAGAATATAACACCTATAAAGACCGCTATGGTTATGAAACAGAAGAATGGTTATTGCAATGGGAGGCTCGTAAAAAATACTATTTGTTGCGAGAAATTGATCCTCAAAATCCTGAGTCGGCAGTGAATTGGTATCTAGCAGAGCCAATTAAGAACGCTAAAATTTACCTACCCGATTCTCAAAATAACATTACTAACCAGCTATGGCACGATATGCAGCATCAAGAAATGCCTTACCCAGAATTAAAAATGTTTGGGAAAGTCTATTTTTTTGAGTCAGGCACTAAAGGAACTTATGAAGAGGGTAAGGATGAAACTTCGCGTATTACTTGGGATTATTGGGATACGACACATGAAGCCAACCTAGCTTTAGAAGCATGGCAAAATGGTGACTTGCACATTTATTCTACTAAGCTTGTAAACATAAAAGCATTTTCTATAGCTCATAAAAATCTCCAAAATTCTTGGTGGCTACGCGCCTTACGAGTGTCATTAGGAACAGCAGGTTTACTTTTATTACTTGTGGGATGTTCAATGTTGATTTTTGGATAGAAAAATATGGCATCTTTATTTATTGAACAGCATATTAATGGCATCGCTTTTTATATCAATGGCGATTTGCAATTTGATACTGCTGACGAAGCTATATATCATGAATATCTCGTTATTCCGGCACTGACATTAGCTATAGAAAGATTTCCTAATCAAAATTTAAAAGTTTTAATTTGTGGTGGTGGTGACGGTTTAGCAGCCAGAGAAGTATTGAGATTTTCGCAAGTCAGTCATATTGATTTAGTTGATTACAGCCACGAAGTTATTGAATTAGGTAAAACAACCTTTGAACCTTACAATGCTGGGAGTTTAGAAAGTGATAAACTTACAATTTATCTGCAAGATGCTTTTGATTTTATCTCAGAAGTACCATCAAGTTCTTATCACGCAGTTATTTGTGATTTCACCTATCCTACTCGCGCAGAAGATACTAAAATTTATAGTCAGGAATGGTTTCAAAATGTTAATTTAGCAGTGCAATCAGGCGGAATTGTTGCTACTAATGGCGTTTCCCCTGAAAATCGGGCTACTGGCTTTTGGTGCTTATATCAAACTATATTAGCATCGGGATTAATTGCCAAGCCTTTACAATTATCTATTCCTTCATTTCGTCATAACGGTTATGGCAATTGGGGCTTTTTTTTAGCATCGCAAACAGCAATAAGTAAAGCAGAACTATCAAGTATAGATTTACCCGATAATTTACAAGTTTTGAATATTGAAGAATTGCTATCTGCGTTTAAATTTGATAGTGCGATCGCGAATCTGCGTCATCATGTAAATATTCACTCATTAAAATGCCCGCAACTATTTTATTATCTCCTTAATTCCACCTCAATTATCGCAGAAAATGCTCCGACTGAGTTAAATGCAGAAGTTAATTTTCTCGATATTCAAGAGCAAGGAAACGGCAAGATAGGCACAAGAGATTGGTTAGAATTAGAATCAACTGCTCAAGCTTGGCTGGAACAATTTAACTCAGCAAATAGAACATCAACTAACTCTATAGATATTAATAAACTTATCCCAATTCAACATCGCTACCATAGCCCCCAGATGCGGACAGAATGGTTAGCTTATATCAAGCGATTATTAGGAGAAATAGACTTACAACGTTTACTAAATAGTTTATTATCAAGAGCGCAAGAGCTACCGCCCCATATTGCTGCTGAATTAAAGCAATTATCTCATAAAATTCGCTCAGGTGAACCGATATCAAATCTTTCTAGCAGTACCAGCCAATTTTTACTGCTACTATCAGCTACATTAATAATGGCAAATTTAGTAATTCCAGATGCAGTTTTTGGTAAAGGATATTATGGCAGTTCTAGTAGTAGTAGTAGTAATAGTAGTGATAGCTATGAAGCAGATTATACCCCCATTATTTTAAACGCTCAACAATCAACAGGTTTAAGTTTTATGGGACTAGGCTCATTATTTTTAGTTTTATTTGGTCTAACCTTTATAGATTGGACTAACTCAAATGATGAATAATATCACCAATATAAAATTAAGTTGCGATCAAGATCAGCTAAATACTTCATTAATAATTCGGCAGTTAAATCTGGCTGAAAAATGTTTATGGGACTCTTTAGTGCAATCGCTACCAACTAATTGCTTTATGCAGTCTTGGGCGTGGGGAGATTTTAAAGAATTAGAAGGGTATCAAACTTTTAGATATGGTTTATTTGCTGATAACACTCTAGTTGGTGGAGCTATTTTTTATTTCTATACTCATGCAAGTCAAGCTAATTTATTAATAGCACCTGGAGCGCCAATTTTAACGCCACCATACTTGGAATCAGGTATGCAGTTATTACTGAGAAAAGCAGAGGAGTTAGCTAAAAAATTAGGTGCTATAGCATTACGGATAGAACCATTATGGACTAAAAAACCGGATTACTTATCAAATTTTGTACGTGCGCCTGTTGATTTATTACCCTCAGAAACTCTCCTAATTGATTTAGAAGTTTCTGAAGCAGAAATGTTAGCTGCTATGAAGCAAAAAGGGCGCTATAACTTGCGACTGAGTTGGCGCTATGGCGTAGAAACGGAATTTACAACTAATCCGCAAGCTATTCCAGTATTTTACGATATTTTTTGGGAAACAGTAAAACGACAACAATTTTTTGGTGAACCATACTGCTTTTTTATTAACCTTTGCCAAACCTTATTTCAAGCAAATATGGCAGAGATAGGTTTAGCTAAATGGCAAGGGGAAATATTAGCAGCAATTTTAGTAGTTTATTGTGGAAACCGCGCTACTTACCTTTATGGTGGACGTAGTTTTGAACACCCGCAAGTTAGGGCAACCTACGCTTTACATTGGGCAGCAATGCAACAAGCAAAACAGCGAGGTTGTACTATTTACGATTTGTATGGTTTTACTCGTGAACCCAAACATAGCTATGCTAAATTTTCTCAATTTAAAAGCCAATTTGGAGGAATACCTGTTACTACTATTGGCGCACAGGATTACTTTTTTTATGACCAACTAGCAGATACTTTAATTAATTTATTTAAAAATATTGGAGGAAATGAGACATGAGCCAATGGTTATATAATGGATTAATACAATCAGGGGTAATTATTTTAGAAATAACTGTAGGTTTTGGTTTGTTTTGGCTAGGGCAACTAGCTTACCAAAAGTTATTTCGTCGGATAAACTTAAATGTAGAATTATTTGTCAAAGATAATCCCGCCGTAGCTATTTCTTTGGTAGGTTATTATCTAGGAATTGTGATTGCTTTAGGTGGTGTTTTAGGTCAACCTGCGGACACATGGCAGGAAAAATTACTTAATTTAGCAAGTTATGGCGCAACAGTAATTTTATTTATGTTAGCAGGTGCATGGATAGGCGATCGCCTAATTTTACGCCACTGTGACACAGCTAGAGAAGTATTAGAAGAACGTAATGTTGGCGCTGCTGCTGTTGAAGCCGGAAATCACATTGCTAACGGCTTAATTATTAATGCTGCCTTAGCCGGAGATAGCGGCGGTTGGTTGGTTGGATTAGTATGTTGGCTGATTGGATTAGCTGTATTAGTTTTAGTTAGTCATATTTACCCGCGTGTTATTGCTTATAATGTCTTTAACGAAATTGCACAGCGTAATAATGCGGCTGCGGGAGTAGCATTAGCAGGTTTATTAATTGGTACAGGTAATATTGCCCGTGTAGCTTTTAGTCCAGATTTTCAAGACTGGTTTACCAGTTTTACTCAATATGGATTAACGCTACTATTTTGCTTAGGATCATTAGTAATTATTCGCTGGCTAGCAGATTTATTATTAGTGCCAGGAGTTAAAATTTCTGATGAGATTGTACATCAAGAAGTACCCAATTTAGGTGCTGGTTTAATTGAAGCATTTGCTTATATTGCTGCTTCTTTTTTAATTGCTTGGGCGTTTTAATCATATCAAAGTTGAGGAAAATTAAATAAACTTAACCCATTATTTTTAAATAATGCCATTTTTCTTGCTCATTATTTGCACTTAGTTTAAGGGTAAGTAGATTAGCTAAGTTTTGGGCTTTTATTAAATTATTTTCTTGATAATCACAAACATGAATATCAATACAAATTTTTTTATGTTCAGGCCACAAATGTAAAGCTACATGAGATTCTGATAGTAAGATAACGGCGGATATTCCTTGTGGCTGAAATTCTACAGATACTTCACCCATTGGCTGCATATTTGCGCTTAAAGCAGCATTCCTTAATAAGCTGATAAAATCTTGTTGAGATAAATTTAACACAGCATCAGATATTGTCAATATTGCTGATAAATGATGAGAAATAATTACGACTGTCACTTTATCTTATTTTTTGTTTCTCGTTATTTGTACTTTTCTTGATTTATTAATACAGTTAATCTTGATGTTAAAAAGTCATTAAAGAAGCGAGTGCCATCAGCAATAAAAAAAGTTCATTTTGCTTGAATTTATTCTTGATGGCAATTTCATTTTTCCCATCTTTCCAACAAGACAGAAATTTTCTCTACGGCTATGGGTAACATCTAGACTAAGCGTGCGCTCCTTATTTCCCTAGTCGGTAGTTCTGATGGTGAGAACTTGCGGCGGGGTAGAATCGGGAGGATAAATAAAATCTAGCTGTACATTTTTGCGATCGCCTGCTGTCATATTCAATTTTACTAAAGGTTCTAAGATCTGACCCCTTGGTTGCCATAAATGCACGTAGCGATTTACTTGTTGCCCTTGGTCGTTTTTATATCGCAACCTCACACTACCTCGAAACCAGGGAAAACCAAAAGATGGGTTGCGGAAAATTAAACCCCCCCGACTTAACCGTTCTTCTTTTAATGGCGTTGACAAAGTTAAACTCACCGTTTGCGTTTGCTTAGTTGGATTTTTTAGAGGTAAATTAATATTGTATTCGACACCATAATTCCCATGAGATTCATAAGCTGTATCTGGGTATCGTACTAGCATTTTTGCCGATTGATTTTGATTAGTTCCTAAAGTGCCACTCCGCAAAGTGGCGATCGCATAAGATACAGCGAGGCCTGGTTGAGAGATAGTAAAATCATTAGCATTGGGAGGATCAACTAAGACAGCATTCCATCTTGAACCCTGCGCCACGCCAGCAACACGACTGTAAATTAATTGACCGCCAATTTGCTCTGGCGGAGTAGGAACTTTATCTCGCGGAGTCGCTAAAGAACCAGTATTTAAAAGTGTTTGCCATTCTGTTAAATTGGGAGCGCGTTCCGTACCATCAGAGTTTACTTTTGCAAACATAGCTAAACTAGCAGTGTAAACTTTACCACTACTACGAAGTCGCATCAAAGTAGAACGACCATTTTGTTTCTTTTCCACATCTCGCACGGGCATAGGAAGATTCATTAACATCCGACTTTGACGGGGCGGAATAATTATTAAAGATGGAAAATCTGCTTGTCTCTTACCTTGGAGAACATCATGCACTGCGCGATCTCCAGGGCCAGCATAAACGGTGTTATTAGAATTTTCGACATAGTACGGTAACTTAATATAGGTTGAATCTTGAGTTAAATAACTCGCTGCTTGCAAAACGTTGACTGTTACAGACCGCGAACTGGGATTATGTAAAATTACTCCTAAATAAAAAGTTTTGAGATTGGGCGGATTGATAGTTTGATGGTGAACAAATAAATCAAATCTTCCTTGGAAAGGAAAATTGAGGTGTGCTTGGGGAGAAGATTTTCCAGTGTCAGGAAAAGTAGATAATAAAATCCCTTCATTTTTCAACCATTCTGGACTATTACTATTAAACATAGGAATTGAATCCAATTGCCCAGGTAAAGGTCGCACAGCATGGTCTTGTACTATAATCTCTGGTGTTGGTTTTGGTACTGGTGCGTTGTCCTGGGCTATAGCTAAAGGTTCAAGAGAATTAAGGTACACAAATAACCCGTAGCCACTTATACCAAAAATAGTCAGGATACTTAGATAAAAAATTGGGCGTTTTTTCGTCATGCTAATGCAGTTGTTTAAATTATATTGATGTTTATAGTTAAAACTTTAGTTCTCACTACAAACGGGTTTAGTTTGATACTTCATCAGCGTATCCCACATTCCGCACTTCAATTTGAATTATCAAGACCCACATAATTAATTATCAGCCAATATTTTTTTGTTGAATGATGAAACATCTGAATAAATGCTAGTGTTTCTTCAAAAAAAACTTGTTAATTTTGATTTGTTTTTTTTAAATTAAGTAATCACAAAAGAGTTTTAAGTGATTTTTCAGGACAAATTTCTTAAAGTTTTGGCAAATTAAGAGGGGTTCTGAAGTGGATACTCAATGGATGAAGACCAATGTTTTAGTCATCGGTGGTGGTACTGCTGGAACGATGGCAGCTATCAAGGCAAAACAGGCAAATCCTGACACAGAGGTGCTGATTTTAGAAAAAGCGAATATCCGTCACAGTGGGGCGATCGCAATGAGTATGGATGGTGTCAATACAGCCGTCATTCCTGGTAATTCTACCCCAGAGCAATAGACCACCATTGTAAAGAGTATTTAAGTTATACATAAACGTATACATAAACGTATACATCATTCTTCTAAGCTAGTTAGGTAGCGATACAAACTCGTGGGTGGAGAGTAATGATTTCAGATAATTCTCTTATAGTAGCAAAAAAAGAGCAGGTTTCGTCAGCTTTGGCAGGAGAAGCAGTAATCCTCAACCTCGAATCTGGGGTTTATTACGGATTGAATCCTGTCGGTGCTAGTATTTGGAATTTAATTCAGAAATCTACCTCTGTCAGGGAAATTAGGGACGCAATTCTAGAGGAGTACAACGTCGATTTCGATCAATGCGATCGCGACGTTAAAGCCTTGCTCGAACAACTACAGGATCAAGGAATGATTGAGGTGCAACATGAAACGGCTGCGTAAGTTCCTTAGCTTATCCTCAAGCGATCGCAACCTTCTCATTCAAACCGCCGTTTTACTCTCAGGAATCCGTTTGGGATTGCGGTTTCTGTCATTCCCCACCTTGCGGCGAATTTTAGACAAAATCTCAAAAACTGCGTTAAACTCAACTCAAACTTATGAATTTACCCTAAATAGAGTTGTCTGGGCAGTGGATATAGTAAGCAAATATATGCCTGGTGGCGTTAAGTGTCTGGCTCGTGCCTTAGCCACACAAGTGTTACTAGCTCGGCGGGGTTATCTAGTTGAACTCCAGATTGGTGTTGCCAAAAACGAAGCAGGACAGTTAGAAGCTCACGCCTGGATTGAAAGCCAAGACAAAGTTGTCATAGGTAATTTAAAAGACCTTGGGCGTTTTACTCGCCTCGCCACTCTGGAAGGGCAAAGACCATGAGTGCGATCGCGGGAATCTACTACCTTGATAATAGACAAGTAGACCGCGCCGATCTGGTCAAGATGACCGATATTCTCGCTCATCGAGGACCTGATGGCTCAAATGTGTGGACTAAGGGAGCGATCGGTATAGGGCATCGAATGCTTTGGACAACTCCAGAATCACTGCTGGAAACACTTCCTTTGGTTAACGAAACTGGCGAGTTAGTTATCACAGCAGATGCCCGAATTGATAATCGAGATGAATTAATTGAAGCTTTAGAACTTACACAGCGCCCTGCTGAAAAAATTACAGATACTGAATTAATATTAGCTGCTTACGAACGATGGGGTGAAGAATGCCCAAAACATCTTTTAGGTGATTTTGCCTTTGCAATTTGGGATGGACGCAAGCAAGAACTCTTCTGTGCTAGAGACCATTTTGGGGTTAAACCATTTTATTATTACTGCTCTGATAAAACCTTTATTTTTGCTACAGAAATAAAAGCTATATTTTGCCTATCTGAAGTTCCCAATCAAATCAACGAGATAAGAATTGCCGATTATTTAGTATCAAATTTTGATGACAAAACGATAACTTCTTACCAAGATATTCTACGGCTTCCTCCTGCCCATAGGATGATAGTAAGCCACATAGGTAAACAGTTAGAACCTTATTGGTGTCTCGATCCAACTCGTGAAATCCGTTTAACCTCCAACGAAGAATATGCAGAAAAGTTCTTAGAATTATTAACGGAGGCAGTAAGGTGTCGGCTTCGTAGCGCTTTTCCTATAGGGTCAGCATTGAGCGGTGGGTTAGACTCTTCTTTTATTAGTTGTATAGCAAGAGATATTCTTAATGAGGATGGAACAAAAAAGTTACACACTTTCTCAGCAATCTTTGATAAACTACCTCAGTGTGACGAGCGTCCTTACATTAATGCAGTTTTAAATCAAGGTGGTTTCGAGCCGCACTATATTTATGGAGATGAAAGTAGTCCACTAGAGAATATAAAAGATATTTTTTGGCATCAGGACGAAGCATTTTTTGCCCCTAATTTATCTATGACTTGGAGTATCCAAGAAACCATACAAAAGCAGGGCGTTCGTATTCAGTTAGAAGGGTTTGATGGTGATAGCACCGTTTCTTACGGTTTCGGATATTTACATGAACTCGCACAAGAAAGACGCTGGTTAGCTTTAGCAATACAAATCAGAGGGCTAGCAAGAAGTTACAACGAATCAGCTGGGAAATTACTATGGCCTTATTTATGGGCATACGGGTTAAAACCAAAAATTTCTAATTCTCCAGTTTTCAACCTAGGGCAGCGACTGTGGCGAGTGCTACTCCGGGGTCTTTTCAAGGGAAGCTCTCAATCTACTGAGCAACCTACCTGGAGTAAAATTTTTAACCCTGAATTCATTGAACGGATTGGTTTTTCAGAGCGTTACCGTACACTGCAACTCGCTCAACGTGATGCTCGAACTGCAAGGAAAGAGCACTACCATACCCTAAATAATGGCCTTCTACCTTTTGCGCTTGAAGTATTGGACAAGGTTTCTGGAGCATACGGTATTGAAACCCGTTATCCTTTTTGGGACAAGCGGTTGGTAGAGTTTTGTCTGGCTTTACCTGCCGAGCAGAAACTTGATCAAGGGTGGAGCAGAATTGTGATGCGCCGTGCTATGACTGCTATTCTTCCTGCCAAAGTGCAGTGGCGGCGTGACAAATCGAATTTCCTTCCAAATCTATGCCACGGTTTACTCAATCGAGATCGAGAATGCCTAAATGATCTGATTTTAGGCGATCCAAACTCGCTCGAAAAGTATGTAAATATTACTGCCTTGCACGAGATTTATCATCAATTTATCTCTCAAAAATCTCTAGCTGCACCGCAGGATATATACACAATTTGGAAGGTTACATCTTTGACTCTGTGGTTGCAATATAAAGAGTCAAAACAGCTTAATAAGAAAGAAGTAAAGGGGGTGATAACTATGTAAGTATAAAATAATAAAAGCGATTATAGTTGATTAAATTCGCTTTTTCTACCAAGGAAACAAATGGTAAACTTAGAACAATCAGTTCTATTCAACCTTAAAAGGACACAAAAAATGAGTTCCGCTAAAAAAGAGTACACGATGCCCGCTCTAACGATTTATGGCAACTTGGAAGTTTTGACACAAGGAGGTAAGGATGGAGAACAGTTAGATGCTAGCTTTCCCGTTAATACTCCGAAAGGAAAGTTAACATTTTCATAATCAGGAGCACATAACTTAAGTGTATACCTATGAAGCCTATAATTTAGGTATCCACTCTGATTTACCTCTGCCACAGCTACTAGCTGTGGCAGAGGCGAACCCAGATGTGGTTATCAAGATTGGAAAAATAAATTCGTTTTCACAACAGCCTAACGAACAAAAAACTTTCTACCGTTTAACAGCACAAGAAGCTTATCTTTTCTGGGATGTGGTCGGGGGATTTCTCGTACGTCAAGGCAGAGAAATTATCATTGACCCACTCTCCGATGTTGAAGAGCAATTGGTTCGTCTTCCCCTGCTAGGCGCTGTTCTCGCAGTGCTGCTATATCAACGAAAATTTCTCGTACTGCATTCAAGTGCTGTTGAAGTCAATGGTAGTGCGATCGCTTTTGTGGGAAATTCAGGATGGGGTAAATCAACAATGGCTGCAACTATGTATGCCAGAGGACACAAAACGCTCGCAGATGATGTGGTTGCGATAGATATTAGCGACCCCAAAAATCCTACCGTCGTTCCTGGTTTTCCACAAATTAAGCTTTGGCCAGAGGCAGTAGTTGCTTCACTAGGAGAAAATCCAGAAACACTACCTCAGATTAATTCTCAAGTTGAAAAACGTGCTCGTCATACCCGTGATAGGTTTGCCCAAACGGCCCTTCCACTCAAGCGTGTTTATGTCCTTGGTCAAAGCGCAACCCCAACCCTGAGACGGCTTCCACTACAAGAAGGATTATTAAAAACGATCAGTAGCTCCTATTTAGCGATGGGTGAATTTGGTCAACAATTTCTCCAAGGTGCGGAAGCGTCTTTACATCTGCATCAATGTACAAACCTTGCTCAAAACGTACCTATTTATAGCCTAGAACGACCTAGCTCTCTAGAATTATTACCTGCATTAGCGCAGTTAGTAGAAGAAGATCTTGCCAATGAAGTGTCTTTGGTTAATGGCTAAAAAGAATTTTAAGAAACTATTGTGAATTAAGTCAAAAATATTCTTACGTTTTATGCAGAGAAAGCCTCCACAAAGAGAGAAAACACTTGGTAGCAAAGTATCTGCTGTATTATCTGTCTTACTCGACTTGCCACAGACTTTACGCTTAGTTTGGTCATCCAGCAGATGGTGGATGGTACTTTGGGCTGTATTGCTTTTTATTCAAGGGCTTTTACCAGTTGCCACAGTATACCTGACCAAGCTGCTAGTAGATAGCTTAGTTGCTGCTACTAAGCTTGATATTCCTAGCCAAGGGTTTAGCCTGATACTGTTGCCCGCTGTGTTGATGGCAGGAGTTTTATTGCTAACAGAACTGCTTCAAAGCGTTCTGGGTTGGACGCGAACCATGCAATCTGAGCTAATTCAAGATTACATAAGCGTCTTAGTGCATGAAAAATCAGTTGCTGTGGATCTAGCCTTTTATGAGACCCCAGAATATCACGATAAGCTTCACCAAGCTCGCGATCAAGCTAGCAGTCGTTATCTAGCATTGTTAGAAAGTACTGGCAGTTTATTTCAAAACAGCATTACTTTTTTGGCTATGGCGACGGTGCTGCTACCTTATGGTGCTTGGTTGCCGCTGATTTTGTTACTGAGTACGTTGCCAGCATTTTACATTGTGGTAATTTTTAATCGGCGGTACCATCAATGGTCGCAGAAAGCAACAACCGACCGACGCTGGACAGAGTACTATGATGTAGTCCTTACCCATAGTGCGGTCGCTGCGGAACTGCGGTTGTTCGATTTAGGTCCTCACTTTCAGTCAGCTTATCAAGTTTTACGAAAAAAGTTGCGTAGGGAGCGCCTGAATCTGCTCAAACAACAGAGTTTAGCTAAATTAGGTGCTGCACTAATTGCTCTTGGCGTTTCTGGTGCTCCTATGGCGTGGATGCTTTGGAAGGCATTGCAGGGATTAATTGGTTTAGGCGACCTTGCTCTCTTCTATCAAGCCTTTAATCAAGGTCAGAACTTAATGCGTACTCTCCTAGGTAATTTAGGGGAAATTTATAATAACAAACTATTTTTAGCTAATTTATTTGAATTTTTGAGCCTCCAGTCACACATTGTAGATCCCCTCGAACCTGTTCGAGTGCCATCTCCAGTGAAACAAGGTATTTGCTTGCGACGGATTAGTTTCAGTTACCCTGGAAGCGATCGCCCAGTTCTGAAAGACTTTAATCTTACCATTCCAGCAGGTCAGATTGTAGCGATAGTAGGCGACAATGGCGCTGGTAAAAGCACGTTAAGTAAGCTGCTTTGCCGTTTTTACGATCCCACGGCTGGGCAAATAGAACTTGATGGAATTGATATTCGTAACTTTCGACTAAAAGATCTTCGACGGCTGTTTACAGTATTATTTCAGTACCCAATTCCCTATGAAGCAACTGCTGCTGACAATATTGCTATGGGATCTCTAGACTCCCAACCTAGTTTAGCTGAGATTGAGGCGGCGGCTCAAGGGGCTGGCGCTCATGAAACGATCGAGCGCTTACCTCATGGTTACGACACAATGTTAGGAAAATCTTTTGCCCAGGGAGTGGAACTCAGCGGCGGAGAACGGCAGAGGGTTGCCCTAGCACGGGCATTTCTGAGAAACGCCCCTATTATTATTCTAGATGAGCCAACAAGCGCGATGGACTCCTGGGCAGAAGCAGAATGGCTAGAACGTTTTAGAAGCCTCGCCAAAGGTCGCACAACTGTTGTTATTACCCATCGTTTTACCTTAGCGATGCGTGCCGATATCATTCACGTCATGCGGAAAGGCGAGATTGTAGAATCTGGCAATCATCATGAATTGCTAGAGAAAGGAGGTCTTTACTCCCAATCTTGGAAAGCCCAAACGGAAGCAGGCGATCGCCCTTCAGTTATTAGCAACCTACCTTGATAATTTATTGATTTTCTGTTCTAGTGTTCCTTAAGCGATTATCTGGAACAAAGTCTCAAGAAACAGGTATTGGAAATGAACCAAAAAGTAGTAGAGAAGATTATTGATACGAAGGCTCCCATAGCTAAAAACCGAGCCGAAATTGAACTACTTTTGTGTTGTTCTCGAACCTGCATCACTGCTGAAGTTGCAGAGCGAATTACAAATCTAGTTCAAGACAACCTTAACTGGACGTATTTGCTCGAAACCGCCCAACGGCATCGGGTAATGCCACTGCTGCATCAAAACTTAAACGTTGTTTGCCCAGAAGCGGTTCCCCAAGGCATTCGCCATCAGTTGCGAATCTCTTTTCAACTTAATACTATACACAACTTATTCCTAACCGAAGAACTGCTCAGACTTGTAGAGCTATTTGCCGCGCACAACATTCCGGCTATCCCCTTTAAAGGACCTACCTTGGCTGTTTATGCTTACGGGGATCTTGGATTTCGGCAGTGCTCAGATTTAGATATCGTTGTACACAAGCAAGATATTTTCAAAGCAAAAGATCTGCTGGTGGCTCAGGGGTACCAAAACCTATACGAGATGAGTAGCTCTCAAGAAGCCGAGCGTCTTCGACAGGATCATGAATACGATCTTGTCCACAAAAACGGTAAGGTAGCTGTAGATTTGCATTGGGGGTTTACTCAAATAGATATTCCCTTTCCGCTAAATCCTAAATACCTATGGCAACGCCTTCAGCCAATCACCTTAGCAGGAAAAACAATTCCTAATGCCGCACCAGAAGATTTACTTCTAATCCTCTGCGTTAATGGCTCCAAGGAATGTTGGCAAAGCTTAAATCGAATCTGCGATATTGCTGAACTGATTCGCAACCATCCCGAGTTAAATTGGGAACAGGCGATCGAACAAGCTCGCCAGCTAGGCAGCCAGCGAATGTTAATTATTGCTCTATTGTTAGCGAAAGACCTTTTAGGAACTGTTCTTCCAGAATCAGTTCAAACCTATATGCAATTTGACTTAGTAGCACAAAATCTGGCGCAACAAGTAAAAAACAGCATTTTCTCTGATGTGGCTTATCCCTTAGAAAATGTTGAAAGAGCTACTTTTATGATTAATATGAGAGAGCGTTTTATCGATAAAGCGTCTTCCATGTTCAATCGTATCAATATGTCTGGTTGGATGGATCCAACTCATAACGATAAAGAATTTATTTCACTACCAACAAAATTTTCACCATTATATTACTTGTTGCGACCCATCCGAGTTTTAAAAAAATACTACAGGTTGATCAAAAATCTTCAGTAAAATTAGAAAAAATTATAACGATTTAGCAATTACCCCTCTTCTGTGCGGTTGCAGTTGGATACGGGATTATTTGAAGACTAATCCAAATGTGAGTGAGGAAGATAGGCGCGTGTGTGGCTCCACTTTCTAGGCTGTGTTTTCAAATTTTATTTACTTTGTTTCTGTCGGTGAGAACCCCCTAAACCCCCCTTTTTAAGGGGGGTTTAGGGGGTTCTTTCTCCTTAAAAAGCAGGACTATGAAGCGTCAACCCACCAAGAACCTATACAGATTAAGTCTGTTTCGGTAGATTGGAATCCCCGTTCGTACAGAAAACCGCAGAACAGCACGACGGGGAGGATGTCAATGTTAAAATCTCTAGGCTGTCTAATTTATACAGATTGCATTATGGCTACTTTTCTATTAGAAGTTGGTACAGAAGAATTACCTGCTGCCTTTGTTGCAGATGCGATCGCACAGTGGAAATCTCGCATTCCTCAAACCCTGGGCGAATATTCCCTCACGACTGAGGCAATAAATGTTTACGGTACGCCTCGACGCTTGGCTGTAGTCATTACAGGTTTACCGACTCAGCAACCTGACAGGGAAGAAGAAATTAAAGGACCACCAGCACAAGCAGCATTTAAAGATGGTCAACCAACCAAAGCAGCAGAAGGTTTTGCCCGTAAACAAGGTGTAGAATTAGCTGCGTTGGAAATTCGCCCTACAGATAAAGGTGATTTTGTCTTTGTTCGCAAAAAATTTACCGGACAACCAACGGCGGAAATTTTAACTTCTGTAGTTCCTCAGTGGATTTTTGGGCTAGAAGGTAAGCGGTTAATGCGTTGGGCAGATGGCGATTTGAAGTTTCCCCGCCCGATTCGTTGGTTAGTAACTTTATTAGATAATGAAGTGTTACCTGTAGGGTGGGTTAATGCTTCAGAGACAATTAAGAGCGATCGCATTTCTCACACTCATAGAGTATTACATCCAGCACCAGTAACAATTAACCACGCCAATGATTACGTTGAGTGTCTCAAATCAGCTTATGTAGATGTCAATCCAGAGGCGCGGAAAGCTAACATTATTCAACAGGTACAAGAGTCTGCTAAAAAAGTCGGGGGTTGGGCTGATATTTACCCTGATTTATTAGATGAAGTAACTAATTTAGTAGAATATCCTACGGCTGTCTTAGGTAATTTTGAACCAGAATTTTTAAACCTGCCAACAGAAGTAATTACTACAGTGATGATAACTCATCAGCGTTACTTCCCAGTATTTAAAACTGAAACAGCTACGGAATTACTACCCTATTTTATCACAATTTCTAACGGAAATCCAGCTAAATCAGAAATTATTGCTAGAGGTAATGAACGGGTAATCCGCGCTCGATTAGCAGACGGGCAATATTTCTATAAAGCTGATTTAGCGCATCCCTTAGAAAGTTATCTACCACAACTAGAAACAGTTACATTCCAAGAAGATTTAGGCTCAGTAAAAGCTAAGGTAGAAAGAATAGTTAAGATTGCTAGTTACATTTCTGAACAATTGCAATTAAGTGAAGATGATCGCAACTTAATTCAACGCGCTGCTTTGTTGTGTAAAGCTGACTTAGTTACCCAAATGGTGGGAGAATTCCCAGAATTGCAGGGAGTGATGGGTCAGAAATATGCGATCGCCAGCAAGGAACCCGAAGCAGTATCAACAGCAATTTTTGAGCATTATTTACCCAGAGGCGCAGGGGATAGTTTACCTAAAACTATTACAGGTCAAGTTGTTGGTTTAGCAGATAGATTAGATACTTTGGTAAGCATTTTCGGTTTAGGAATGCTACCTACAGGTTCTTCCGATCCTTTCGCATTGCGTCGTGCTGCTAATGCAATTACCAATATTACTTGGAATGCCAACTTAACAATTAATTTGTACCAATTAATACAACAAATTGTTGCTGATTTTGGATCTCAATATCCTAAAACTTCATCTCAATTATCACAACAGCTACAAGAATTCTTCTTACAACGTCTGCGTAACTTATTGCAAGAAGACAGAGGAATTGACTACGACTTAGTGAATGCAGTATTAGGAGAAAACGATCCAGAATATACACAACGGGCGTTACAAGATTTATTAGATTTACGCGATCGCGCCTTATTTCTGCAAGCAATCAGGAACAACGGCAAGCTCAACGAAATTTACGAAACCGTTAACCGTTCTACTCGTTTAGCTGGACAAGGTGATTTAGATACAATTCAACTCGATCCGACTAATTTAGTACGTCCAGAATTGTTTCAAAAATCATCAGAACAAGCTTTCTATGATGCGCTAGTGGAATTATTGCCACAAACTCAAGCATCTCAAAAATCAAGGAATTATCAACAATTAGTAGATGGATTAAGTAAAATTGCTCCTACTGTTAGTAACTTCTTTGATGGTGCTGATAGTGTGTTGGTAATGGATGAGAATCCAGAAATTAAGCGTAATCGTTTGAACTTACTAGGATTACTGCGTAATCATGCCCGTGTTTTGGCAGATTTTGGTGCGATTGTAAAAAGTTAGAACCCCACCCCCAACCCCTCCCCGTCAAAGGGAAGGGGAGTATGGCGATAGATAAACACAAAAGCATACTCAAGACTTACGCCTTCGTAGTACGCGGGCAAGATGCCCGCACTACATACATATAGCGTTATAAAACACTCAATTAAACACAGCTATGTAGTGCAAGCGGGACGCTTGCTTATTTAAAAATATATCCAAAAAATAATTAACCTAAAAAAAATATCTGCGTTTATCTGCGTTTATCTGCGGTTAAATTTTCTTAAAAATACCTAAATCTTGAGGTAATATAACAAGAGTGCTAAACCAGGGACTTTTGCCAGATTAATTACTTATGCCCAGCGCTCACGTCATCGGAATAGGAAAATCAGGGATTGCTGCCGCCCGATTATTAAAACGGGATGGTTGGGAAGTGACATTGAGCGATCGCAATTCCTCTGAATCATTACTTAATCAGCAACAACAATTAGAAGCTGAGGGAATTGCGGTTAAACTGGGCTATTCTTTTGCTCCAACATCATCAATAGATTTAATAGTAGTCAGTCCAGGGGTTCCTTGGGATATCCCTGCTTTAGTTGAAGCAAGGAACATGGGAATAGAGACAATTGGAGAGATGGAACTTGCTTGGCGTTCCCTCCAATCTTGTCCTTGGGTAGCAATTACTGGGACTAACGGTAAAACTACTACCACATCTTTAATTGCTGCGATTTTTCAAGCTGCTGGCTTGAATGCACCTGCTTGTGGCAATATTGGTTTTGCTGCTTGCGAGTTAGCACTAGCTGATACTCCTCCCGATTGGATAGTTGCAGAATTAAGTAGCTATCAAATTGAATCTTCTCCCTCGGTTGCGCCACAAATTGGGGTTTGGACAACTTTTACACCGGATCACCTCAGCCGTCACAAAACGTTAGAAAATTATTACAACATCAAGGCGCACTTACTGCGCCAGTCTAAGCATCAAATATTTAATGGTGATGATGCTTACTTGCATGAAATTGGAACTAAACAATGGGCTGATGCTTGCTGGACAAGTGTAGAAGGTAAAGCTAAGTTAATAGGCAACCCTGATTTGGGAGCTTATATCGAAGATGGTTGGGTAATCTTTCAAGGAGAGCAAATTTTAAGTGCATCTGCTTTAAAGATGGTGGGTGATCACAACTTGCAAAACCTGCTGATGGCGGTAGCAGCAGCGAGATTAGCTGGAATTGAGAAGGATGCGATCGCACAAGCTATTTCTAACTTCCCTGGTGTACCGCATCGCCTAGAACACATCTGCACTTGGGAAGATATTGATTTTATTAACGACAGTAAAGCCACTAACTATGATGCTGCTCAAGTTGGGTTAGCATCAGTGGATAGCCCAGCTATTTTAATTGCGGGTGGAGAAGCTAAAGCAGGTGATGATACTGCTTGGTTAGACACAATTAAAGCTCAAGCTGCTGCTGTATTACTGATAGGCGATGCAACTAAAGCATTTGCCACGCGACTTGATGAAGTTGGCTATCCTAATTACGAAATTGTGGAAACAATGGATAATGCTGTTGCTAGAGGTGCTGAATTAGCCAAACAGCATAATGCAAAGGTGGTGTTATTGTCTCCAGCTTGCGCGAGTTTCGATCAATATCAAAATTTTGAACAACGCGGCGATCATTTCCGCCAATTGTGTCAGCAGTTGCTTAATTAAGAATATCTAGCAGACAGGAAATACCCATTACATTATCAGGAGGCAGAGCCTCCTATTCTCGTTCCCAGGTTGAACCTGGGAACGAGTTCACGATTTCATCAGATATAAACCCAAAAATCTCCCCCTCCCTGTGAACAGGGAGGGGGCTGGGGGGTGGGGTTTTACAATTAATTAGCTTGGGAAACTATTTCAAACTACTTGCATTAGCATCAAGGGTTTTTGATAAAGCATTAAGAGCAGCCGTCGCCTTAGTTTTATCTGGTTTCGCTGGTTTGACAAGAGTATTCGTCACTTGAGTCATATCTTTTTCAATTTTGATATAAGCATCTTGTGATTTAGTCCTCACTCCGTCCTCAACTGCCTCCCACTTTTCATCATATTCCTTATATTCTTGCTTGGCTTTAGCAAAGTTATCAGCTTTTACAGCAGTAACCGCTTCGGTCACATAACCTTTCATCTCAGTTAAATTATCTTTCCCTGCTGAAGCAGCTTGAGGGCTAGCACTAGGGCTTGCTGGTGCTGCGGGAGCAGGGGAATTATTATCAGCAGTTGGTTGTTGTGAGTTGCAAGCAGTCAGTGTTAACAGCGCCAATGTGCTGACAATTAAAATTCGGTGCAAATTAATCATTTTTGTCTTCACTCCTCAAGAAATTATTAACTGTTTTTATCCAACCACAAGTAAACCACTAAAAATTAAGAATTTTCGCTGACGGTTTGCTGTTCACTTGGTATTTCTTTTGTAACACGATTGTTTTGAAACCGTGTATACATTACAACAGCAATAGCGATCGCAATTAATACTAACTGAGACAAAGTAGTTTCCCAAGTGGAATAAAGACTTAAAGCATTGAAAACTGGTAAAAAGTTAGCAGGACTTACAGGCAAAATATCAGCTACTTGTAAGGCATGGATACCACTACCCACAAACTTAAAGCCCAAGTAGAAAATTAGCAAACTGGTAAGAGGAAAGAAAAGTTTGGTAGGAAGGCGTAAGCCTACTACTAGAATTAAGGCGGCGATCGCAATTAAACTTAACAGCCCAAAACCTAATCCCGTCAATAAATCATTACTACTCATTGACCAAGAAATATTAATGTATGACAGTGTGGTTTCTGCACCTTCTTTAAATACTGCCAAAAAAGCCAACATTCCGAAAAACAATCCACTGTTGGTTGCTATGGTATTAATTTTATCCTGGATATCTTCTTGCCCAGTTATTATTGATGACTTCATATGCAGCCAGAAGCTAGTATAAAATAGCATCACGGCTGCTGCTAAACCTGTAATTCCTTGTAAAAGTTCTCGGTAGATGTTGCCACCAGCATTAGAAAAGAATATTTCAATCACAACAGCAGCGATCATTGCAGCCGCCAACCCAGCCGATGCGCCTAACCCTAGTGAGTAAATTTTATTTGCATTACCACTTTTCTTCAAGAAACCTAACAAAGCAACTAACACAAGCAGTGTTTCTAGTTTTTCAGTTAATAAGATAAGTGTGGCATCAGAGGTATTGTATTTTAAAGGCTCAGTAGCAAACGGCTGCAAGTCTTTTTTTAAAGATGCGATCGCACTCCTGGCACCTGTAATATCAACAGGTTTGCTAGTTAGAAAGCCATAAGATCTGATGATGTTGTTTTCTATCGCAAAATAAGCATCTGGCGACTTAGTAGCAACAATACCTTTGACATCTAACCATTCTGTTTTAAATGATTTCATTTGACTAACCGCAGTCGCTAGATCTTTTTTATTAAGTGCTACCTCAGCACGATTAAGTCGCTCTATTGAATAAGCGAGCGATCTTTGATCCTGATTAACAATTGCTTTTGTCGGTTGGTTTGACTTAAATCCACCATTAATAAATTTGTTGTTAGTCGCATTGAGATTTTTAATCGCGGCTACCAATTTGGCTTGATTTGGTGGTTTAGTTGAAAAAGCAACTTTCACCTCGCTTATCTGCTTTTCAATATCTTGTTCCGCTTGGGGAGAAACTTTCTTAACTCTATCTTCCACCTTCAGCCATTTCTGTTGGAACTTTTCATAAGCAGCTTGAGATGCTTTATAATCTTTAGCCTGAGCTTTGCTTAATGATCTGTCAACGTAAAAATTTAACTGATTGAGATCTTGTTGTGGTGTGTTGCTGGCATAGATTGGCACAGCAATGACAAAAATCATCATGCTTAAGAATAGTGCCAATAGCCGTTGCCAACGATGTAGATGCAGCCTTTTCAAGTATGTCATTTAATTAAATTCCATTGTAATTTACTAATTTTTTACATAATCAGCCAGTTTTTTTGCCAAAAATATGGTAACAAACAAATAGATTTGGTCTGTTATTAAAAATTCCTTTAAATTATAAAACTAAAATTTATTGATGGCTTATAAACAGCACTCTTTTTTTAAAATTGTTATAAACAAAAATAAGCTGAAACACCCATCAAATAAAGCATTGCCATTGTGAGATTTCAGCTTTTATTTATTTTAAGTTTGGCGTAAGTTATGAAATAAGTTACTGTCTCTACTTATCTACAGGTTGCAGACTGACTAAAATGCGATCGCCTCTTAACCACAACCCTAATAATAAACCCACTACTAAAATAGCTGTGAAATAACCCAAGCTAATCAAGCGCGACATCAACGGGGGAGCAATTCCCTCCACTTCAATTTCTTTAGAAAAAGTAAAAGGCTGAAATTTATTAATTGCGCTCCTCTTGGGAGAAACCTCAACCTCGACTTGATGGGAAGCGCCATCAAAAAATTGCTGTTGCCAGATTAGTTTACCATTAACATCTGATAAACCCTGGTAAACAAACACAGTTTGATCATGCTCCATTTGAGTAGCTTTAATCTTTAAATCTACATCTTTGACAGCAATACCAGTTTTAGGATCAGTTAATTGAACTCCCATCACCGCAAGTTGCCCAACATGAGTACTATCATCACCCAACCACTGTACATTTAGCGGTAATGAGGGTTGATTTTTTGCTTGATTGTGGGTTGTTTGATGGTGATGTTGATGAGATTCAGCCAATTCTGCACTAATATTGACTACAAGCAAAGATGCGATCGCAACTAAAATCCCTCCACTCAGTAACAGTCGCACCTGCTGAGGAGCAATTTCCCCTGGTTGGACAATTTGCCTTTTACCAATTACCCAACCACCACCTAAGCCAACACCTAATAAAATCACAGCTAGGATGGCAAAATTACGGTATTTCACCGGATTTTCAGGGACAGAAAATTGAATTATTTGCCGTGTAGTTTGAAATGCCTTGCCATCAAGTGGCTGAACATCTACGATTAGCTGATAATTACCGCGAATAGGTAGTACTTGTTGAACTTGTAACTTACCATTAAGAGCGATCGCTTCTAAATCTAATAATTGAGTACCCTCAACAATTGGAAAATCTGTAGTAAACCAAGGCGTTTTTGGTGGTGTGTAAATTGCCGAACGAATCTTAACATTTTTTAATGGTTTACCATGCTGATCAACCGCCTGCATAATTAAAGCTACTGGTTGATTAACAGGTAATACCTGATTTAAAGGTGGAACTGTTGTAAACTCGATTTTTGGTTGATTTAAGTTCGTAGGAGCAGCTAATTTAGGTTTAGTAGAAAGCGGTTTTACGGATTTGCCTACGTTTTTTTCCTGATGAGTTTCCGCATGGCTGACTTCAAAGGAATTTATTGTAGGATTATTTGGTAGTGCGATCGCATTTGGAACCCAACCAATAAAACCCCAAAAAATTAAGAGTAGGGCTGGTGACAAACCTACCCTACAAAGCATCAATTTTGACATTGTTTAAATTCAACAAAAAAATACTTCAGACGTGAACTAATGACAACCCACCATTAATGTATGGTGACGCACCTCATGTAGAGAATTATGGGCTGGTGGGTAGGAACTAAAATAAAGCGTCCACAGCGTCAAAGCGCATACAGAAGTATATAGAGTCGCTTGTACTGGCACAGATAGGGTAAAATCAACTACCTGTTTACGAAATGCACCAGCAGAATTAATAGAAGCAGTTCTCATTGTGAACCTCGCACATTAGAGTAATATCAACATCAAATCGGCGGGCATCCTGGCTAGGAAACAAGCAAATGTTAGTCTGTTTCCTTCACAGTTGCGGGTCAGCGTCGGACTTTCACCAACTTTCCCCCTTATGTCTAGTAGCTGATCCTTACTAGAACCGACTTAGTATCTGGTACTTTAGCACCAATTAGACCTCACTGGGGAGATAGGGAAGAATAATAGCTAAAGCGTCTCTACATTTAAGCAACCACAAATGTAGTGCGGGCATCTTGCCCGCGTAATGTTTTGCTATCACAGGAGAAACTAAAAAACCTGCTCCCTCCCCTCTCTCCTCCCTTCCCCCTCAATGCAACAATTCCTCCAACTGGTGCTGATTCCAAAGTGAACGATAAAGCCCAGATTGTTGTACAAGTTCTGTATGAGTACCAGTTTGGACAATTTCCCCTTCATCCATCACAAAAATTCTGTCAGCAGTAGCAGCAGCAGATAATTGATGGGATATAAAGATGACAGTTTTGCGTTTAACACCCTGGGAAAGATTCTTCAGGATGTCTGTAGCGGTTTGATTATCCACACTAGAAAGGGCATCATCTAAAATTAGTACTGGCGCATCAACCAGTAATGCCCTTGCTAAAGATGTGCGCTGTCTTTGTCCACCAGAGAGAGTAATTCCTCTTTCTCCCACAATGGTTTCATACTGCTGGGGAAAGTTAAGAATTTCTGAGTGAATCTGTGCTTGTTGAGCAACATATTCTACCTCTTTTTGTTCGCTTTGGGGGTCACTATAGCGGATGTTATTTTTGATAATGGTGCTGAAGAGAAAACTATCTTGGGGAACGTAGGCGATCGCACCCCGCAAATCTTCTAAAGTTAATTGTGTAATATCATATCCATCTATCAACAACTGACGTTGATCAATATCTAGTAACCGAGGTAAAGCATTAGCAAGGGTTGATTTGCCACAACCAATTGGTCCCACAATTGCCACAGTTTCACCAGCATCTATTGTAAAACTGATATCATTAAGTGCTGGTTTAGTCGCACCTGGATAGGTAAAACTCAGATGACGAGCGATAATTTGACCTTTGACTGGTTTTGGTAGGCTAATTGATTCAGCAGTATCTTGAATCTTAGGCTTAACCATCACAATTGATTCAACCCTGTCAATACTGACTTCACCCTGTTGGTAAGCTGTAATCGTAAATCCTAATAGTGCGGTGGGGAAAACTAAACGTTCTGCAAACAGAATTAAAGCAACAAAATCACCAATACTAATTTCACCACGTGCGATCGCACCTGTTCCAACCCACAACAATATCAGTAAGCTAAGATACGATAACCCCTGAATCACGGGAAATAAGGTATTACGAATTTGCGCTAGTTCTAAGTTTGCCTTAAATAGTTGCTGGTTAAGTTTACTAAAGGCACGGCGTTCATTTTCCTCTTGAGCATAAATTTTGATCAGGGATATACCACTCATATCCTCCTGAATTAACTCACTTAAATTAGAAAGTTCTTCCTGTAGCAATTGCTGTTTAGTACGCAATTTTGTGCTAAATAGCTGCACAATGATCAGCATTAACGGATAAACCGCTAGTGAAAGCAAAGTCAGTTTTATATTAATCGACAGCATTACTGGCAAAGTTAAACCGTAGGCAAAAACTGTATTTGCCAAACTTAGAACCGCAAATCCCAGTAAACGTCGGATGTTTTCCACATCACTGGTTGCTCGGCTAATTAAATCACCAGCAGTATTAGAAGAAAAATAAGATGGCTCTAGTTTCAGCAAATGCTGAAAAATTTTCTGCTTAAGATCAAACTCTACCTGCCGCCCTACCCCAAAAAGTAGGATACGTGATGCCATGCGGAACACCCACATCAAAGAACTTAAGATTAGAATTAGCAGCACTAAATGCCAGATTTGAGCAAAGCTCAACGCTTCCCTTAACTCATCAATGCCGTCTCTAATCAACAAGGGAATGTATACACCAACAGCATTGACAATTAATAGTGCCAAAATGCCTTGTAGTGATTTTCCCCAATGGGGGCGCAAATAATGCGCTAGTTTCTGCAACCGCGAGTGAGCCATGTTAATTCAACTAAGCTGTTGTGTTATCTAAGTTTTCTGTTTTAGGGGAGGAGGGAGGAGAGAGGAGAGAGGAGAGAGGGTTTGATAACTTCTCTCTCAATTAAAAATGTACAAATTAAATGCGCGTTAGCTGATCAGCCTGTGAACAGTGAGGAACTAAGACAGACGGGTAATTATATCAAGTTTGATTCATGGGTTATAATTTCACGGCAAAAAAGGTGAAAACCATATTTCTCCCCGCTCCCTGCGGTCTTAATTATAGGAAAAAAGCTTCAAGCTCTACAAACCTATTCTTCAATCTAATCAAATATTAAGTGCTGATTGTCCTGAAATAAGTACGGATTTCCCAGTTTGGAATCGTCCATCTGGCTTTATCCTATAAATATAGTAATGGGCTATTGTATTTCAAACAATAGACCAATGGGCAAAAATCACAAATCTATTTTTTTAATCGCAGATGTGAGCAGATAAACGCACCCTTTCGCAGATGTAACCAAGATTTTATTTGCCATCCATGCGATCGCGCATTTTAACCAGAACAACTATTAACTAAGAGAATTTCTAGATTTTAAATATCTCATAACTATCAACATCAGTAGTAGTACAGCTAATAGTAATGAAAGTAAAACAGTATTATTTGAACTAATTAGAAACTCTCTATAAGCTGATAGTATCGCTTCACCCCAAAAAACAGTTAACGCCGCGCCGAGTGCTAAAAACGGTCCAAATACGATTTTTTGCAGGGGTTGAAGTCTACCAACTAAACGTCCAGCTAAACCTATCAATACTCCAGCAGCACAAGCTAATATAATCGCCATTGGCAAAGACTGCCAACCTAACCAAGCGCCCATCATAGCTGCTAATTTGGGGTCTCCGCCTCCCATTGCTTCTTGTCCAAAAACTATTGACCCAACAACCCGAATTGAGTCAACTAACCATATACCTAAGACTGCGCCAGCAATACCATTAAACAAATGATTAATTGCTTCTCCTGATTGAAATATAGGTAGTAAACCTGTTGTAACTTGAAATGCTAAACCAGCAACTAATCCCGATTTTGTGAGAGGATTAGGTAAAGTCATTGTATCAAAATCAATCAGAGCAAGAGCTATTAGCCAACTCAAAAAAGCCCAGTAACCTAAAGTTTGTAGCGATATATCATACAGCAAGAATATTAGCAAAAACACTAACCCTGTCGCTGCTTCCACCAGGGGATATCGCATTGATATAGAGCTTCTACAGTGGCGACAGCGCCCTTTTAACCATAACCAACCTAAAACTGGAACATTTTCAGTTTTTCCTAGTTTGTGGAGGCAATGGGGGCAGCGTGAAGGTGGCCAAATAAGTGATATACCTGCTGGTATGCGGTAAACCACAACGTTAAGAAAACTACCAATACAAGCACCCAAAGCTAAAACAGTTAAATATGTTATAGCCGTAAAAATAGTATCCATTTAACAATTAACAATTAACAATGACCAATCACCAATGACCAATCACCCGCCTTGATGTTAAGTTTATTTATACCCAACTACTTAGCTAATAGTCAGAATTAATTTGGCTCAACGGCACAAAACATTCCTCTGGTAATAAAATCGGTCTTGCTGAAAAAATTACCTTTCCCCGATGGTTAAATTTATTAATTGCCACTCCTTGGGGTTGGCGCGGCATATCGGGATGGACTTCATAATAATTGCGATAGATTTGTCTAGCTGCTCGAAGCAAACCAGGGTCTAGTAACACAGGTATATCTATTCTCTCTGTTTGATTTTGTAGCCGTTGCTGTGATGTGTACACCCGATCCCTATCCTCAACGTTTAGCTAGACTTTAATCTACCTGTGCCGTTACGGCAAGTGAATTAAAAATTATTGTTGTTCCAATGCCTGAATCAAGGAATCACCCATTGCACGGCAACCTAAAAGATTCATACCATCAGACATAATATCGCCAGTGCGATCGCCTTGGTCTAAAACTTTCAACACTGCTTGCTCGATTTTATCTGCTGCTACAGGTTGGCTTAATCCATAACGCAGCATCATAGCTGCACTAAGAACTTGTGCCAAGGGGTTTGCCTTATCTTGACCAGCGATATCTGGTGCAGAACCGTGAACAGGTTCAAATACTCCTGCACCATCAGCACCTAAACTAGCAGAAGGTAACATTCCAATACTACCCGTGAGCATAGCGGCAGCATCAGAAAGAATATCACCAAACAAATTGCTAGTTAAAATTGTGTCAAATTGTTTCGGACAACGTACTAATTGCATAGCTGCGTTATCCACATACATATGAGATAGTTCAATATTAGAATAATCAGCAGCTAAAGCAGTAATGCGATCGCGCCATAGTTGTGAAACTTCCAATACGTTAGCTTTATCTACCGAACAAACTTTACCGCCACGTTTTTGAGCAGTTTCAAACGCCACCCGTCCAATCCGGTCAATCTCTGATTCAGTATAAGCCATCGTATTCACCCCCCGCTTTTCACCCGTTTCCGTCGTAAAAATGCCTTTGGGTTCCCCGAAGTATACACCACCTGTGAGTTCTCTCACTACCATAATATCTACCCCCTCAACTACTTCTCGCTTTAAACTCGAGGCATCAATTAGTTGAGGTAAAATTTTTGCTGGTCGCAGATTAGCAAATAAACCTAATCCAGATCTTAATCCTAGTAAACCTGTTTCTGGGCGTAAATGGCGTGGTAGAGAGTCCCACTTGTAACCGCCTATTGCAGCTAACAAAACAGCATCACTGTTACGACATATATCTAAAGTTGCAGCAGGTAAAGGTGATCCAGTAGCATCAATCGCAGCACCACCAATTAAAGCTTCTTGAAATTCAAAGCTTAAGTTGAGTTGTTTGCCTACAACTTTCAGTACATCTACCGCAACTGCCATAATTTCAGGGCCAATGCCATCGCCAGGTAAAAGGGTAATGCGGTAGTTTTGAACCATAATATAAGCGCCTTAATTTGATTGCAAACTATAAATTTTAACCTGAAAGAGTAAGCATTGAGAAGTCAATAGTATTGTTGTTACTGGTAATTAATCATTGATAATTAGATATGTCATGGATTACCCTGAAAACCACTAGCGCCCGTTGGGAAGCTGAATTAATGCAACAAGTATTAGCGGCTCATGAAATTCCCAGTCGGATTATTGACTTGGGAGTTGCCTCCTATTTTGGGCAAGGAAGTCCTGCTGCATTGCTTGTAAAAAATAGTGATCAGTGGACTGCCTTGTTATTGCTCAGTTCCCCAGATGAAGAGAATTTGGGAGCATCAGATCACCCTTAAGGAATTAAATATTTTTTATGTCTTTATTTGATTGGTTTGCAAATCGACAGAAATCAGCTTCAGGTAGTCAACAGCAACAAGAGCGGGAAATTGCTGATGGTCTGTGGACTAAATGTGAGGTTTGTGGTGCAATTGCTTATACCAAGGATCTCAAAGCTAATCAAATGGTGTGTCTAGAGTGCGACCATCACAAGCGGGTAGGCTGCGAAGAGCGTATCCGTCAACTGATTGATGTTAATACCTGGATGCCTTTAGATGAGCATTTACGCCCAACAGATCCGCTAAAATTTCGCGATCGCAAACAGTATAGCGATCGCATCCGAGAAACTCAAGAAAAAACTGGTTTAGTAGACGCAGTTGCTACGGGTACGGGTCAAATTGAGGGAGAACCCATCGCTTTAGGTGTGATGGATTTCCGATTTATGGGCGGTAGTATGGGTTCTGTCGTTGGCGAGAAACTAACGCGCTTAATTGAACATGGCACAAAAGCTGGCTTCCCAGTAGTAATTCTCTGCGCCTCTGGTGGTGCCAGAATGCAAGAGGGAATGTTAAGTTTGATGCAGATGGCAAAGATTTCTGGGGCGCTAGAACGCCATCAAGCATCTAAATTGCTTTATATTCCTGTGCTAACTCACCCGACAACTGGCGGTGTAATTGCTAGTTTTGCGATGTTAGGAGACATTATTCTGGCAGAACCTAAAGCCACAATTGGCTTTGCAGGTCGGCGGGTAATTGAACAAACCTTGAGAGAAAAATTACCAGATGATTTCCAAACCTCTGAGTATCTTTTACAACATGGGTTTGTCGATGCAATTGTACCACGTCCGCAACTAAAGAAAACCTTAGCTCAACTAATTCGCTTACATCAGCATCCCTTTTCGATTCCGGCAGTAGTGCCAGAAGCGATCGCCCAAGGCATTGGAATAGTGTAAATCCTAAACTATCCGCATTACTAATGTAAGCAAAGGGATCGCTCAGTGGCATGATATTCATATTAGAGCGACTCAATCCTTCAACTCTACCCAACCATCATGGGCTTTGCAGACCTGTCAATTGCAGAAATCGCGGCGGACTACAACCAAACGATAGAACAGGTGTTCCATCTGTGCGAACAGCTAGGAATTCCTTATAAAACTGAAAAAACTCGGCTTGCGCTGGAGGATGCCAAGGCAATTATTTCTAAAATTTTGTCTCAAAAACCAGATGCCAGCACTCAATAAGTGGCAAGGTTCCTGCCAAACCACCCAAAAGAAGTGCAGCACGATGTTTAGCATCCCCAGCGTCATAATGAGTGACAGACTAATATTATGCCCTGATGATTGGAAAGAGTGCGATCGCACGCTAAGTGTGAGGATGCTTAATGATTGAGTGGATAGCTGTGTTGCGGATTAAATTACTCAGGCAAATTTGATAAGGAGAACCATGCTTAAGCGATTCGTATGGCTTTTTGTGGCGACTGTATTTTTCGCCTTTCAGATAGTTGTTAACAGTGCGTTTGCGGTAGAACTTGATGCCAATACCCGCACGGTGAAATTAAATGAACAGGGTGAAAATATTACCCTGAACAAAAAACAAGTCAAACAAGGCAAACGCTTATTTAGTGCAGTCTGCGCTCAGTGCCATGCTGGAGGTATTACCAAAACCGACTTCAACGTAAGTCTTAGCCCTAAAGATTTATCTGGCGCAACGCCTCCACGGGATAACGTTGATGCCTTAGTGGATTATCTGCACCACCCAACCACTTATGATGGGGAAACTGTAATCTCAGAAGTACACCCTAGCACTGAAAGTGCCGACATTTTTGCAGAAATGAGAAATCTATCCGAAGATGACTTAGTAGCGCTTGCAGGTCATATTCTCCTACAACCAAAGGTTATGGGCGATCAATGGGGCGGCGGTAAAGCTATTCGCTAAGGTTTTGACTCTTCGCTTTGCTCAAGGGCAGGGTTTTGAATTGCTCATTACTCATCGGTACAGACTTGATGATCATCAAAGCTAGAATAAAGCTTGCTACAAAGTTTTAACAACAGAGGAGAACTACATTGAAGAAATTGATATCTATTGCCTTGTTAGCTTTAGCTATTGTGACTGTTGCCTTCACTAATCCCGCTTTTGCTGAGGGTGACGCAGCTAGTGGTGCAAAAATCTTCAGTGCTAACTGTGCTGCTTGCCACGCGGGCGGTAACAACGTGATTATGGCTAACAAAAATTTAAAGAAAGAGACCCTTGAAAAGTACGGCATGAACTCCCTTGAGGCGATCGTCAAACAAGTTACTAAGGGTAAAAATGCTATGCCAGCTTTCGCGGGTCGTCTTAACGATCAACAGATTCAAGACGTAGCTACCTATGTTTTAGGACAATCTGAAAAAGGTTGGTAAGGAACTTTTAATAGTTCTGTAATTGGGTATCAAATGACCTCTCTTACTTTAGAGGGGTCTTTTTTGTGGATGTGCGTAGGCGCAGCCAGCCGCAGGCATCGCAGCAGATCTATCCACAGACCAAAAGACAGCCCAAAATAATTTGGGTTATGCTATTGCCACTGTTGGATTTTGAGGAAAAACGCCTGTGGTTCCATTACGCGACGATAATCCGATTCAAATTACTCCTTATGTAACTTATGGGCTAATTGCTGCCAATATTCTCATTTTTCTGTATGAGCTAACTTTAAATCCCCAACTACTCAACGGTTTTTTCCATATCTGGGCGGTAGTTCCTCGTGAGTTAACCGCTAGTTTTAATGGCGTACCAAGCACTCAATCAGTACCAGAATGGCTGACGTTAGTAACATCACAGTTCTTGCATGGTGGTTTTTTGCACGTTGCGGGAAATTTGTTATTTTTATGGATTTTTGGCAATAATATTGAAGATCGGCTAGGTCATATCAAATACTTGATTTTTTACATTGCTTGTGGTGTATTGGCAGCTTTAACACAGTGGTATTTTTCTGCTGGATCTAGTATTCCTTCTTTGGGAGCAAGTGGTGCGATCGCAGGTGTTATGGGTGCATACGTTCTTAAATTTCCCAAAGCCAAAGTTTTGACATTACTACCACTAGGTTTTTTCATAACAACAGTCAGAGTTCCGGCGTTTTTCTTCCTGGGTTTTTGGTTTTTACAGCAAGCATTCTATGGTGCAGCCAGCTTAGACGCGCCTGCTAACATTGGCATGGAAAGTGGTGGAATCGCTTACTGGGCGCACGCAGGTGGCTTCGTATTCGGCGCAATTCTCGGTCCACTCTTAGGATTATTTTCCTCAGACTCAGAATCTCAGGTTTTATAGTCATTTGAGGAGCACGACGAAGCACGAATTGACTCAGCAACTCGCAATGCTTTTTTTGTTTCCTTAGTCGTGGCTATTACTGCTCTAGTAGGGGTGAGGCTTGGTGCGCTGCGATGACTAGACAAATTTTAAAATCTGTTTTCGTTCTTAGACAAGGGTTTTATTCCCCAAACTTATTTTTGGAAAGTGGCAAAATCTCAAATAAAGTAAAAAATACTGCTTAATTTCCGAAAAGCAAGTAACTAAGTGAAAGTTAAGCTAAATTTGCATTCTCAGCTAGGTGTAGAGACACATTTTGAAATACTACTACTGCTTAGTTAAGTTTCCTCAATCGCAATTAAATTTTTTTAGCTGTCCCTCACTCCTCACATCTTCTTTGCCAATTGCTTAATTGGTTGAAGTAAATCTATTGACAAATGCAACATATTAAGAGTAGTTCCTTCAACACCGCTAGGCGAAGGACCATGATAGTCACTACCACCAGTCATCAATAACCCATACTCAGCACATAAACGTTCTAAATTCTCAATATGCGATCGCGTATGAGTAGGATGATAAACTTCAACTCCCATTAACCCTGCATCCACCATCTCTTTGAGGACATCCTCAACCTTCCCACCCTTAAATAGATAAGGATGCGCCCAAACTGGGACTGCACCACAACTGCGTAACAAATCAATTCCTTCAACAATAGAAAACTTCTCGTAATCTACATAAGCAGGTCGATCATCACCCAACCAACGCTCAAAAGCTTCCTGAGATGATTTTACATAACCTGCATTTACTAATGCTCTAGCAATATGCGGACGACCTGGAGCCATGCCTTCACCCAAGGTTGGTAACTCAACCGGATACCCCAGCGCCGCTAATTTTTCTACCATCATCCTAGCGCGGCGAAAACGTCCTTCTATCCGTTCACGTAGAGGAGTATCAAGTAATTCAGGATTAGGATAAAAGCCGAGAATATGTAAAGAGCGATCGTTGTGGACAGTACTTAATTCAATTCCAGGGACAATTTCTATATTGTGTGGTTGAGCGGCTGAGATCGCTTCATCCCACCCAGAAATAGTATCGTGGTCAGTAATAGCAAGAGCGCGTACTCCTTTATCAACAGCCGCAGCAACCAGTTGTTGTGGTGTGAGAGTACCGTCTGAATAAGTTGTATGGCAATGGAGTTCTAGCATATTTCAATTATGGACTCTCAACAAACAAAATATCCACAGTAGCACTTAGAGCCTATCTTTCAAGCTCTATTTAATGTGAATAAACCTCTCTATTTATCTGTGTCCATCTGTGTTTATCTGTGGTTAAAAATCTCTTCAAACCACTTTTCCAATAGGTTCTAAGAACCTATACCAAAAATAATTAACTAGATATACGGGCATCTTGCCCGCATATCCTTATAAGTAAATCCTGAAAATCTTAAAAACCGTAAGAAACTCCAACGGAAAGTACAGGATATACACTCAAACCATTCAAATCATCCTCTAATTGTTTTCTTTCATTTTCAATCTGAGTTCTTAGTTGTTGGTTTGCATTGGGATTAGTAGCCCTCAATTCTACTTCTGGCGAACCCGAAAATAGCACACCCAAGTCCACGGAAAAACCTAAGCCTTGCCGCCTGACTGGATTAACAAAACCAATGCCTAAATATGGTGCAATGCTGTTGGGAAATGACGCTTTAGCCTTCAACTCACCAACTTCTTGAGAAGTGAAAGTGCGATCGCCGATTGTAAATGTCCCGTTTTCCCTCGCTTTGCCTGTAGCATCAATACGATTATCTTGATAAGCCAAACCGCCTGTCAGCCTCAAACCACCTCCACCAAATGGATAGAAGTCAGCCAGTCCAGTTACACTAAATAGCTTTAAATCAGCATTGTAATCGTTAAACTAAGCGATTTCCTCACGGGAACCGCTCGTCTTCAAAACCGTGCTTGAGACTTTCACCTCACACGGCTCCTCAGTAATAAGGCTCCAATGGTCATGAGTACCTCTGATTACCCGTTTTATGGGCTTAGGTTTGGCACTATTGCAGCCAGATTTTGTACCGAGACTACCATCACTAGCAGTCTTTTCATCGTGGCAATGACGGTGAAGTAATTGCATATTTTTATACTCATTCTTTCCACCTTTCGATTTAGGAACGATATGGTCAACTTCCATCACCGATTCTTCTGTGAAATTCAATTTGCAGTGGGCGCATTTCCCTTTCTGTTTCTTTAACAGCGTTGCCACCGTCTTAGGCACTTCTGGGTTATTGCCCATTCTTGTACTCCAGTAAACTAGGTTGCCATCATAAGGACTGGCTTCGCTTTGAACTTTTACATGACGCACTATTTCAGTGGCGTTATGTTTTAGTAACCACATAGGGTTTTTCCCTTCTTGTCTGGTTGCGAATACCCATTTATCTTCGCCTATGGTTTGCCAATATTTATCAGCTACCCATCCCCCTGATTTGTTAGGGTGGCGGCGTTTTGCCCAGCTTCTTAACTTCCTGTACACTAAACTTCCAAGCTTCGAGAATGTCTCTTTGCTACTAACTGTTCGGTAATAATTAGCCCACCCTTTAATAATTGGGTTCAAATGGGCTATCAACGCAGCTTGTGTGGCTGTTTTATGTTGTTCTATTACTTCTGTAATGCGGTCATAGTGTATCTTTATCTTCTCTTTGCTGGGTTTGATGAGTGTTTTAAATCCAAGTGGTTTCCCTACGGTATTACAACCCGTGTTATATTTACCTGCTGGGTACTGCCTGATGTTAAACCCCAGGAAATTAAACCCTGCGTCTTGCCCCTCATATTCAATCAGAGTATGGGCAAGGCGCGTTTTACTTGGTTTCAATTCGAGACCCATGCCCATTAACCACTCAGAGATAATCTCTTTACATCTTTTAACAACGGTTATGTCTTCATGCAGTATCACGAAGTCATCGGCGTATCGGATTAAACTTAGGGATTTTCTTTTATCCCTTTTTCCAAATCCACTTCTTGACGGAAGTGTTTCTGCAAACTGCTTAATCCGTTCTTCCATTCCGTGAAGGGCAATATTCGCTAATAGCGGAGAAATGACCCCGCCCTGTGGCGTACCCTCGGATGTGGGGAACATCTGCTTGCCATCCATCACTCCCGATTTAAGCCATGCTCCTATCTGGCGTTTTAGGGTTGGGAATGTGTTTAACTTTTTAAGAAGTTCCCTGTGGTTGATTCTGTCGAAGCATTTGGCAATATCGGCATCAAGCACGTATTTGGCTTTCTGATTAATTGTCACGAAAATTGCCCCGATTGCATCATGGCATGAGCGTCCTGGTCGGAATCCGTAGGAGTTGGGTTCAAATCGTGCTTCCCACTCCGGTTCAAGTGCTAGTTTGACTAACGCCTGAAGCGCCCTGTCGTACATCGTGGGAATTCCCAAAGGACGTTTTTCGGTTGTCCCTGGTTTATCTATCCATACCCGTCTAGTGGGTTTGGACTTCCCCTTTAGTGCAAGTTTTCTCACCAGTGCCAGCCTTTGTACGGGAGTTAAGGATTTTACCCCGTCTACCCCAGCCGTCTTTTTGCCCTGGTTGTCTTGTGTCACGCGACGCACTGCAAGCATCTTCCCTGACCATGACTTCATCAATGTCTTCTGGAGTCTGCGAACTGCTGCTATATCACCACGACTAGAGGCTTTGAATATTCGCTTTTGTAGCTTTTGAACACGGATTTCCAGCTTGCGCCAGTTAACCTTGCTCCATTCCACCATCAGTTGTTGAGACTGTGTATTAGACATATAGACCACTACTTGAGACTATTCATTCCTTAAAACCGTGAGTCTGTCAGCTTATCCTTGCCATTACAGCAAAGCGTTTGCTTCTGACTCAATCCCACCACCTCGTAGCATCCGGTTAGCACCTACTCAATGTATTCGACCTCACTGAGAGCATACGAGGGGTTACTTCGTTCCGAGCGACCATACTATGAATCTGTTAGAGTTCCAATGTCCACCGGGTTTATTTGGAGATGCTGTAGGTCAAGACGAATACTGCCTACCTCTTATCCTTTGCCTTTTGGCTCCAGCCTATCATTCCCTTTGGCTGGGTTGAAGTGACGATGGTTCAGTCGTGGATTCAGGCGTAATGCCTTACTCATGGATTCTTTGCTTGCCTGCACTTCCATAGGACTTGGAGTGTTGAAGGCTTTCACCCCCGCTTTACGGATTGATGGCATCGCTACCGTAGGGGACGTAGTTTTTCAACCACGCTCTGTGTGCTTTCACCTGGCATCTACAGGGGAGGGATTCTCACCCTCAAGGTCACTCAGTTGTCAAGGTTCAGTTCAGGATTTCTCCCTATTTACCCTTGCGGCTAATCCTCCAAATCTTTGCAGATATTGGTTTCTAGCCAACGAGTCGCACAATATCACTTTCACTAGCATCAACTCCAAACCCAAACCCATTAACTCCCAGTCTGGCGTTTAAATTGTTAGAAATTCCTTTAGTGAGATCTACCCCTACCCCCAGAGTACCAATTTTAGGTGTAACGGCAAATCCACCCCCAGGTCTGGCTGTTGTTGGTTCTGTTACGACTGGTTGTGTGGGTTGTGTGGGCTGAGTACCTGGTTGAGTACCTGGCTGATAGTCTCTACATCGGGAATTCAGGGGGAATGAGGTACACAGAGAATCCAAGTCGAGTGGAACAGCAGCAAGCAGTTCTGCTTCTGTCTTAGTTGTAAATACAGCTTGTTTCCCTAGCTGTAAATCTGTAGCTTGATATGAAATATTGCTTGTTTGGGGCGCGGTATTGCTAGATATGCTGTTCAGATCTGCTTTTGTTTCGCTCTCAGGAAAAGCTGACTGATTTAAGCTAATAGTCGATTCTGTAGTACTAACAGCAGTGGTAACTGCTTCTTTGTTCTCTACAGTTGGCGAACCTGTTACAATTTTAGATTCTTCATCTACTTGAGTGGTAGGCTCAATATTTACTTCGACTGCACCAATTTGCTGAGGGATAGTTGCACTCAGTAGCAGATTGGTAGCTACTCCCAAGCTTAATAGACCAAATTTTGAGTAATCTAAAATGTTTAGCATTTGTTAGCTATCTGGGTTTGCTGATTCATATTTGCTGATGATTGTACTATAGGAAGATTTACTTAAAAACCCCTATTTTTCATTACAAATAATTGATATTATCGAAGGTTATCAATTTTGCGAATAGGGACTTTATTGCTATTTAACGATTTTCCTTTGTTGGTGTAATTATCGGATTTTGCCTGAAGAACCAGCTTTGAGATTTCAGACAGGCTTTGATTTTTGTATCATAGATCACACAAGCATATATAAATAAAATTTTGCAGATCGACCGCACTAGATGATTTTGCTGATGAAAATCACAATGATGTTAATGATTGACCAATACCACCTTTAAAAAATACCTACATGACTCTAAAAGCAGTTTTATTTGATTTTAATGGCGTTATTATTAACGACGAGAAAATTCACGAGCAGCTAATTGAGCAGATTGTGATTGCAGAAAATTTGCGCCCTCAACCAGGGGACTTTCGGAAATTCTGCTTGGGAAAAAGCGATCGCGCCTGTCTCTCAGATTTGCTCAAAGATCGTGGTCGTTTTGCCACTGAAGATTACTTAACTAAATTAATTAAGCAAAAAACGCACTTATACCAGCGCCACTTGGAAACATTAGAAAAATTACCGATTTATCCTGGTTTGGAAGACTTAATTTTTAAATTGCGTGTAGCAAAGCTACCGATGGGTGTCGTTACTGGCGCAACAAGATCTGAAGTGGAACTGGTGTTAAATCAAGTTAATCTAGCACAGTATTTTGATGTCCTAGTAACTGGTGATGAGTTAATAGCTAGTAAACCCGATGGCTATCTCTTGGCTGTACAACGATTAAATCAACTACATCCTGATCTAAAGCTTCAACCATCGGAGTGTCTAGCAATTGAAGATACCTTTGTAGGAATTAAAGCCGCCAAGCAAGCAGGTATGCGAGTGGTGGGGGTAGCAAATAGTTACCCTTTTCATATGCTTCAGCGTCAAACCAACTGGACAGTAGATTATTTATCTGACTTAGAGGTAGAACGAGTGCAGCAAGTCTATTCACCAGCAACAGCCGTCTGATACTTCGACAGGCTATATAAGCTAGTTGGTGATTTTTGTCAATCTGTTCAAGTTTCCAATTATTAAAAAAATGTTAACTTATTATGCGTTTTATTAAGAAATTAGTAAATGTTGTGTCAGATTATATTTTTTGTTCTTTAAGATATCGTGATCAGGTATGGTGAAATATAAAGGAATTGTTAAATAGTTCAGAGGTGACGTACTTATGTGCTACCACCAATAACATCAGTTTTGATTAATTCCTGAGTTCGGTACAGGTATTTACAACCCGGAGGTTCTATGAGTCCATCACTGCTGCGTCAGCTATGGGTCATGATCGAAAGTACGCAGGCTCATATCTTGTTGAAACTAGATGATGCCAGCTTAGTACAATGGCTATTGAAGCAACTCAACCAAGAGCGATCGCTTGATTACCAGGAAGTTGCTGTAGTAAGCAATTACATCCAATCCCGCATATCTCTAATTCGAGATTTGGCTTATGAGCGATAATCGCTCTTTGATAGTATTTGAACAACTTTTGCTACACTCAACATATTTAATAAGTAGCGATCGCTCCTCACACCTCATATTTAAAACAGCTATAGTCAGCCGAAATGCTCCCTTCTATGGCAAGGTTGAAAAATAGAGAGGAAAAGAGCAACTCATCGTTTTATGCAAACACTGCCAAATCCAACAACTTCCCAAGCCGCTTCTAATCTATTATCCACTGATACTACTATCCAAAGGCGCAAAACCCGCCCAGTAAAAGTGGGTAATATTACAATTGGCGGCGGCTACCCTGTGGTAGTGCAGTCAATGATTAATGAAGACACCTTAGATATAGATGGCTCAGTAGCAGGAATTCGCCGCTTGCATGAAATTGGCTGCGAAATTGTGCGTGTTACAGTTCCGAGTCTCGCCCACGCTAAAGCGTTAGCAGAAATTAAGCAAAAATTAATTGCTACTTACCAACCTGTACCCCTCGTTGCTGATGTCCATCACAACGGAATGAAAATAGCCTTGGAAGTTGCCAAGCACGTCGATAAAGTGCGGATTAATCCAGGCTTGTATGTATTTGAAAAGCCGAAAGCAGATAGAACTGAATACGCCCAAGCAGAATTTGATGAAATTGGCGAAAAAATTCGCGAAACTTTAGAACCATTAGTTGTTTCCTTACGCGATCAAGGCAAAGCCATGCGGATCGGCGTTAATCATGGTTCTTTGGCGGAACGGATGCTATTTAGTTACGGCGATACCCCTGAAGGGATGGTGGAATCGGCATTAGAATTTATTCGTATTTGTGAATCTCTAGATTTCCGCAACTTAATAATTTCTATGAAAGCCTCGCGTGTGCCTGTGATGCTTGCGGCATATCGTTTAATGGCACAGCGTATGGATGAGTGCGGGATGGATTATCCCTTGCATTTAGGTGTCACTGAAGCAGGTGATGGTGAATATGGACGGATTAAGTCTACTGCTGGAATTGGCACATTGTTAGCTGAAGGCATTGGCGATACTATCCGAGTATCACTTACTGAAGCCCCAGAAAAAGAAATTCCTGTTTGCTACAGTATTCTGCAAGCATTAGGATTACGCAAGACAATGGTGGAGTATGTCGCGTGTCCTTCTTGCGGTCGTACTTTGTTTAATTTAGAAGAAGTGCTGCATCAAGTGCGAGAAGCAACTAAGCACCTGACTGGTTTAGATATTGCGGTGATGGGTTGTATTGTCAATGGCCCTGGTGAAATGGCGGATGCTGACTATGGCTATGTAGGTAAACAACCTGGTTTCATTTCTTTATATCGTGGTAGGGAAGAAATCAAAAAAGTGCCAGAGTCTCAAGGCGTGGAAGAGTTAATTAATTTAATTAAAGGTGATGGTCGCTGGGTTGAGCCTGAAGAAAGTTAAGATCAGTAGCGATGTAGAGACGTTGTAGACAACGCCTCTACACCAAAGGTAGCAATCATTGGCAAGGTAAGTCCTGAGTTCGATTTGTTTGCGCTCAAATTTGCGTACAATTTATTAAATATGGACTTACGCAAAAAAACAGTGCGCTCAAGATGTTCGCACTACGTTAGTTATAAATTTGGGGAACAATCTGTCTTGATCAAGACTCTACCCTAGAGACGATAGTGTTTTCCGGATTGCAACCCAATGTAACTGGATTTATATTGATATGTAGACTACTAGCTAATATTGCCTATGCTAGAGTGAGCGTAATTCCTTGGCATTAGTTTCCCTGCGGCTCAGAAAAGGATCATGGTAATCACAAAACGTGGGCTAGTTCTCGGTGCAACAGCATTAGTGCTAACAACAGTTGGCGTTACTGGTGCTGGTATTCATTTGTCACAAGGTCAAGCTTTATTTCGCGAAAGCCCTAAAGAAATCGTTGATGAAGTATGGCAGATTATTGACCGCCAATATGTCGATGGCACTTTTAACCAAGTAGATTGGCGAGCAGTACGCAAAAAGTATCTGAGCCGGAGTTATAGCAGTAAGGAAGATGCTTACAAAGCAATTAGGGAAATGATCAAGCCCCTGGATGACCCCTATACCAGGTTCATGGACCCGAAACAGTTCAAGGATATGCAAATTGACACATCGGGGCAATTAATCGGTGTGGGTATTCAATTGGCTCAAGATGAGAAGACGAAAAAGTTAGTAGTAATTGCTCCTATTGAAGATACACCAGCTTCTAAGGCGGGGATTTTAGCTAAGGACATTATCCTCAGAATTGATGCTAAAAGTACCGAAGGTATGGATGTGAATCAGGCAGTACAACTGATTCGCGGTCAAGAGGGAACGCCAATTAGGTTGACTATCCTCAGAGGAGATAAACAATTAGTTTTTCCTCTCACACGGGCAAAAGTTGAGGTTCATCCAGTACGCTCTAGCATTCAAAAAGATTCACAGTTGGGATCTGTTGGTTATATTCGGTTAAACCAATTTAGTGCTAACGCGCCATCTGAGATGCGTAATGCTATTAAAAATTTAGAAAGGCAAAGAGTTGCTGGCTATATTTTAGACTTGCGCTCTAACCCAGGAGGATTACTCTACGGCAGTATTGAAATTGCCAAAATGTGGTTGGGAGAGGGAGCGATTGTTTCGACAGTTGACCGAAATGGTGAAAGCGATCGCCAAGTAGCTAATCGTACTGCTGTGACAAATAAACCTGTGGTGGTTTTGGTAGATGGTGGTTCAGCTAGTGCTAGTGAAATTCTTTCTGGGGCGCTGCAAGATAATAAACGTGCTTTATTAGTTGGTACAAAAACGTTTGGTAAAGGTTTAGTACAATCAGTCAGACCACTAGGAGATGGGTCAGCATTGGCTGTAACAATTGCTAAGTACTTTACACCTAGCGGACGCGATATTAACAAGCTAGGAATTAAGCCAGATGTGGTAGTTGAACTTACAGAGGAGCAAAAGAAAGCTTTAAGTGCCGATCGCACCCAAGTTGGCACAGTAAATGATCCACAATATGCTAAAGCACTACAAGTGCTGAAGCAAGAGATAGCTAAAACAGGAAACAGTGCCGCTTCTACTACAGCAAAGTAGTTAGATACTTGAGTGTTGAGTTGAATGTTGAAAAGAAGAAACTCAACACTCACATTGCCTAAACTGGTTGACACTTACCTGCGCGGATCAAACCAACACGACGAGCGATCGCTTCTTGTTTAGAAGCTAAGGGTCCCCATTGCTCCACAATATTTGGATCTTTATTCTCCCCTGCGATTTGTTCGTTGGGGAGAATTTCACAATGACCATCTTGGCGCTTGACAATATACCATTTTTGTGTTATATCCATTATTACCTCACGCTTAACTTTACGCACCGAAAGCCTAAAACAGAGATCCCCCCTAGCCCCCCTTAAAAAGGGGGGGAATTCAAAGTCCCCCTTTTTAAGGGGGATTTAGGGGGATCTCTGCGTAAGTCCTGTTTATCTTTTAGTGGGTGTTGCATCTGGTTGTAAAATCATCGGTAATCCTTGCTCACCACCTCCAAGAATGACAATTTTAGAGTTAGGCGATTGAGCTAGTTTTTCATTTGCTTCAATCATCTTCAATCTAAGAATTTGAGCATTAAGACCTTGGGAAACAATCTTTTGGTAATCTGATAAACCTTTAGCTTCAATTCTCTTACGTTCTGCTTCTTGACGCTCTTTTTGCAACACAAAAGCCATTTGCTGAGATTCTTGCTCTGCTTTCAGCTTTTGCTGAATGGCGGCTTGGACTGTCTCTGGTAAAACTACATTCCTCAATAAAGTTTCTTCTACAATGAAACCTAAAGATGTTAATTGTTGAGTAAGTTGTTGATCGAGTTGTTTGGCAACCTCCTGACGTTTGCTGGAATAAATAGCGTTAGCTGGGTAGGTGGCAGTGATTTGACGAATAGTGGAGCGAAATCTAGAACTGAGAATATCTGTCTCGCTAGTACCAATTTTTTGATAAAGTTCTACGGCTTTTTGCGGGTCGAGTTTGTACTGAAGACTCACATCAAGATTAAGTGTTAAGCCTTCTTGAGACGTTGTATCTACATTTTCTTTGACATCTTTTAGGCGAGTTGAAAATTGTATTACCTTCGCAAATGGATTAACTAAGTGGACACCAGGAGCAAGGTAATTTTGGGCTACTTTACCAAAAGAATCGACAACGCCAATATTGCCAGTAGGAATAACGATTAGTGCTTTGGAGATCGAGTAAAGTATACCAATTACTGCTATCAATAAAGCGATCGCACTTAATGAAGAACGATTGCGATCGGTGGTCATCCCTAGACGGTTAGAATATACCAGAACTGCAATTAGGGCAGTAATTAGAGAAACAATAAAATCCATAAATTTATTTTCTCATGGAATAAGATTCAAGTTACATCAATAATTTACGCTTTGGGGATGGTTTTACCAATTTAATAATTAAGTAAAGAAAGCATCTAGTTTAAATGGTAATTAATCTTTGGTTAAATTTTGATTAAATATTGTATATTTTTCAATCTAAAGATTGATTTACAAATTGCAACAAAAATAGTTGGTAAATTTAACCTGTTCATAATCTTAACTTATAGCCCCTTAAACTTGAGCCGTTATGCTGTCATAAGCAAGCACTAAAAAGTAATTTTTAGAGTTAATTCTAAAGGGTTCAAGAACATGGCATTTATGCTTAAACGGGTATCATTATTAAGTGCGATCGCTCTGGTAGCTAGCACATTAGGTCTGCCAATATCTCCAGTTCAGTCTATAACTCCAGGTACCGTTCAAATTGATGGTTCCAGTACCGTTTATCCGATTACTGAAGCAGTTGCAGAAGAGTTTCAGAAAAAAGGTGGGGGGAGAGCTACAGTGGGTATTTCTGGAACTGGAGGCGGTTTCAAAAAGTTTTGTCGTAATGAAATAGATATTGCGGATGCTTCACGACCAATTCTTGCTAAAGAAATGGCGGCTTGTCGAGCGGCTGGTGTTCAATATATTGAATTACCCATAGCTTATGATGCACTGACAGTTGTTGTGAACCGTCAAAGTCCGGTAAATAATCTGACAACGGCTGAACTGAAGAAAATGTGGGAACCTGGGGCGCAAGGTAAAGTTTCCAGATGGAATCAAGTACGTGCAGGATTGCCCAATGCGCCTTTAAGATTATATGGCGCTGGACCCGATTCTGGTACTTTTGACTATTTCACCGAAGCCATTGTTGGTAAACCTAAATCAAGTCGGCGTGATTATACTCCCAGTGAAGACGACAACGTTTTAGTACAGGGTGTTGCTAGAGATAAGAATGCTTTAGGTTACTTTGGTTATGCCTATTACCGTGCTAATACCAACAGACTTAAAGCCGTTTCAATTAATGGTGTGCTACCTTCTGCTCAAACTGTAAGAAGTGGTAAGTATCAACCTTTATCCCGACCAATCTTTATTTATGTAAATGCTAAATCTCTTCAACGACCAGAAGTTAAGAAGTTTGCAGAATATTACATGAACAATGCTAGTCGGTTATCAGCAGCAGTAGGATATGTAGCATTACCTGCGAATGGTTATGCTATAGCAAAACAACATTTGCAAAAGCGCAAAGTTGGTACAGTATTTGCTGGTGATGCGCCCGTAGGTTTAAGAATTGAGGCATTGCTACAGCGCGAAGCAAAATTCTAAAAGTGATTAGCTATCAGCCATCAGCTAAAACATCAAGCAGTAATTCTTTTAAGTAAGAAACTACTTTGTTAAAGCTGACGGCTGATATCAAGTTTGTTTAATCACTTACGCTCAATGTAGGTTGGGTAGAACGAAGTGAAACCCAACACATTATAAGTAATCAGCCGGATATGAGATGAATGCTAATTGCTAACAGCTAATTGCTAACAGCTAATTGCTATTAACTAAATATGACTGAAACACCAATACAAGCATCAAGACCAGTACGGCTATCGCCAAAAGTAATTCGTTCTTTGCGGGAACGAGCGATTGAATTTGTATTATTTCTTGCTGCATCTTCTTCGGTGGCAACGACTATCGCAATTCTGTATATTTTAGTTTCAGAATCTCTGAGCTTTTTTGGGCAAGTTCCATTATCAAAATTCCTAACTGATACAGAATGGAGTCCTTTATTTGAAGACCCCCGTTATGGAATTATGCCATTAATAACAGCCACTTTGGTAACTACAGGCGTGGCTTTGTTTGTAGCAATACCATTGGGTACAATTGCCGCAATTTATCTCAGCGAATTTGCTCCATCTCGTTTACGCGAAATAATTAAGCCTGTTTTGGAATTACTAGCAGGTATTCCGACAGTAGTTTATGGATACTTTGCACTATTATTCGTCACGCCACTATTGCAACAAGTTTTTCCTGATTTGTCGGGATTTAATATGTTAAGTCCTGGGATGGTCATTGGGATTATGATTATTCCTTTTATTAGTTCTATTAGTGAAGATGCTATGAGGGCAGTGCCACTTTATTTGCGGGAAGGCTCTTACGCAATGGGAGCAACAAGGCTACAAACTGCTTTGAAAATTGTATTTCCTGCTGCTATTTCGGGAATTATTTCCGCTTATATTCTCGGAATTTCTCGTGCAGTTGGTGAAACAATGATTGTTGCCATTGCCGCCGGATTACAACCAAATTTAACTTGGAATCCGATGGAACCTGCTGCTACTATTACGGCTTACATTGTGCAAGTAAGTCTGGGTGATTTACCTCACGGCACTTTAGAGTATCAAACAATTTTTGCAGCTGGATTAACCTTGACATTAATCACTTTGTCGTTCAATATTATTGGATATTTTTTGAGTAAGCGCTATCGAGAAATTTACTAATTTAGCTGGTAGCTATCAACATTGACTTGATCGGGTTATAAAATTTTGATGTCTAGGATTAATAGAATATAAATGGCAACAGTAGAGCAAATCCGAGCAATTGTATCTCGTAACAAAATAGGCAATGTAATTTTTACTATTATTGGCTTGTTGTCTATTTTAATAGCAGTGTTAACTCTGCTGGCATTAACAATTAAGTTAGCAATGGATGGTGCGCCACGCCTGACCGAAAACTTCTTTTTTTCTTATCCTTCTCGTAATGCCGAAGAAGCCGGAATTTTAGCTGCTTGGGTAGGAACAGTGCTAGTAATGTTTGTGACTGGACTTGCAGCTATTCCACTAGGGATTTCTTCAGGTATATATTTAGAAGAGTATGCCAAAAAGAATTGGATTGCTGCTCTGATAGAAATTAATGTTACAAATTTAGCAGGTGTGCCATCAATTATTTATGGTCTTTTAGCCCTGGGTTTATTTGTTTATCAATTAAAGTTAGGCGAGAGTATTTTAGCAGCAGGTTTAACCTTAGCACTATTAATACTACCGATAGTAATTGTTACCACTCGTGAAGCACTACGGGCGATTCCCAATACTATGCGTGAAGCCGCTTATGCTATGGCTGCGACTAAAGGGCAAGTAGTTTGGGATCATCTTTTACCTTACTCAATTGGTAGCATTCTTACGGGTGTAATTATCGGTTTGGCAAGAGCAATTGGAGAAACAGCACCTCTAATTACTATTGGCGCACTAACATTTATTGCTTTTTTACCAGACTCCCCATTTAAAGGTGAATTTCCTTATATTTCTTGGAGTTGGTTGCAAGCACCTTTCACAGTTATGCCGATTCAAATGTTTAGTTGGGTTTCTCGTCCTGAACCAGAATTTCAGGTGAATGCAGCAGCAGCAGGCATAGTTTTAATTGGTATGACTGTAGCAATGAATGGAATTGCTATTTTTCTAAGATATCATTTACGCAAAGGACTAAAATGGTAGAAAAAGCATCGGAATCTAAGTTACATAAAGTAAAAGTCAGACCAAAAGCCAAAGTAAAAGATTTGAATTTTTACTATAATTCAGTCCATGCACTCAAAAATATCAATTTGATTGTAGCTGAACATAAGGTAACAGCTTTAATTGGTCCTTCAGGGTGTGGTAAAACTACCTTTTTACGCTGTTTTAATCGGATGCACGATTTGTATCCTGGTAATCGCTATCAAGGAGAAATTTTATTAGATTCTAATCAAGTTAATATTCTTTCGCCTAAAGTTGATCCGATAGAAGTGCGGATGCGAATTAGCATGGTTTTTCAAAAACCTAATCCTTTTCCCAAGTCTATTTATGAAAATGTTGTCTATGGGTTGCGGGTGCGGGGTATATCAAAACGTAGTATTTTAGATGAAAGGGTAGAGAAAGCTTTACGCAATGCGGCTTTATGGGATGAAGTCAAAGATCGTTTACATGATTTGGCTTTTAATCTTTCAGGTGGTCAACAGCAACGTTTGTGTATTGCGCGTGCTTTAGCAACTGATCCTGAGATTATTCTGTTTGATGAACCTACTTCAGCGTTAGATCCAATTGCTACTAATAGTATTGAAGAATTAATTAGTCAGTTAAAGGAACAGGTAACAATTCTGATTGTTACTCACAATATGCAGCAAGCGGCGCGGATTTCTGACTATACAGCTTTTATGTATTTGGGTGAGATGGTGGAATTTAACCAAACTAATGTGATTTTTACTCAAGCTTTACAGAAGAAGACTCAAGATTATGTAAGTGGACGTTTTGGTTGAAATTACCCCACCCGCGCTACCGCGCACCCTCCCCTTTATAAGGGGAGGGTTAATGAGGGCTAGAGCTTGTTTTCAAACTAACCCGTCAGATTAAGATCCCCCTAAATCCCCCTTAAAAAGGGGGACTTTGATTGGATTCTCCCCCCTTTTTAAGGGGGGCGGGGGGGATCGAAGGGTTTGAAAACACGCCCTAGGGGAAACTAGCTCCCTCCCCTTGATAAGGGGAGGGTTGGGGTGGGGTAGAGGTCTAATGATTACCGTTGCCGTTAGTTTTACCGTTCCCGTTGCTGGTTGTTGCTAACACTTTCTCGGCAAGTTTGTCTGGAACTTCTTGTAGATGGTCAGGTTGCCAACTAAAGAAGCCAACACCCATTGTGAGCGATCGCAACTCGACAATAAAATCGTGCATCTCTGCTTGTGGTAAGAAAGCGGAAACTTGATCCCAACCTACCCAATCAACTTTACGATCGTAACCGAGAATTTGCCCTCGACGACCAGTTAAAAGTTGCAATACTTTTGAAGTATATTCATTGGGCGCACAGACTTTTACTGAGATAATTGGCTCTAACAATGTTGGTTGACATTGAGACATCCCACTTTGCATAGCTAGGCGGGCAGCATTTTTAAATGCTTGTTCGGAACTATCTACGGTGTGATAAGAACCGTTGGTTAATGTTACCGCCACATCCACAACTGGAAACCCTAATGGCCCATGTGCTAAATACTCGCGCACACCAACTTCTACACCTGGAATATACTGCCTTGGCACTACTCCGCCAACAATTTTTTCATCAAAATTAAAGCCTTGTCCACGTTCTAACGGCTTGATATCAAGGTAAACATCTCCAAATTGTCCATGACCACCGCTTTGATGTTTATAGCGTCCATGCACTGATGCGGCGGGTTTGCGGATGGTTTCTTTGTAGGGAACTTGCGGTAAATGAGTTGTCATTGGCAAGTTGTATTTCCGCCGTAGTCGATCTAATGCTACTTGCAGATGTATTTCCCCTTGACCCCAAAGGATAACTTCGTGGGTGTCGCCGTGTTGTTCCCAAGCTAGGGAAGGATCTTCTTCTAATAGTTTGGTGATCGCACTACTCAGTTTAACTTCATCGTTGCGCTTTTCTGGTGCGATCGCTAAAGCATAAACTGGTTTTAGTTGTTCGGCTTTTGGTAATTCTGTCGCCAGTTGTTTACCCGCAGTCGTAAGCGTATCGCCTGTATGAATTCCTTCTAAACGTCCTAGTGCCACAATTGAACCAGCTTGGGCTTCCTGAACACTCATTGGTTGCTGACCCATTAAGCGATATAAACCACCAGCACGGACATTATTTAGTACTATGCCATCAGTTAGCGTACCTTTCCAAACCCGTACTAAGGAGAGTTTACCGCCTTGGGGAGTGTAATAAGTTTTAATTACTTGCGCTAATGGAGCATCTTCATGTAAAACAATTCCGCGATGTTCCGCAGTAGTTTCTGGTTCTGGTGCTTCTCGCAGTAAAGCTTCTAGCAATGGTCGTACACCGTAATCTTGATCCGCAACGCCTAAGAATACAGGTACAATTAAATCCGCCCCTAATTCCATCTTGATATCTTGAAGGATTTCTTCTACAGGCGGTTCAATTTCTTCTAGTAATTCTTCTAGCAAATGATCGTCAAGGTTTGCTAATTCTTCTAGCATTTCTTGCCGTGCAGTATGCTCTTGTTCCCGCAACTCCTCTGGCAGGGGAATTGGATCGGCAGGCGCACCAGCATGATAATGATAAGCTTGCTCTGTGACTAGATCGATAAAACCGATCAAATTTTCTCCTTGACCAATAGGATATTGGTGAGGAATTAATGGACGGCTTGAAACTGTCTTCAGGGCGTGTAGTACGTCCATAAAGTTGTTATTTGCCCGATCCATTTTGTTAATAAAGACTAGGTGGGGAATTTCCCAATCGTCTAGAAACTTAAATAAGGGGGCAAGAGTAAGAACGCGATCGCAAACTGGTTCGCAAACCACAATCGCTGCATCAACGCCAATTAAAGCGTTGTATGTTTCTTGAATAAATTCAATTGAACCAGGGCAATCTACAAATGTAAAATTAATACCTTGATATTCCGTGCTGGCAGTTGACACCTCTACACTCATGGTGCGATCGCGTGCTTCTGTTGAACTATCGCCTACTGTATTGCCATCCTTGACATTACCTTTACGCGAAATTGCTCCAGTGACAAATAATAAACTTTCTAGTAATGTAGTTTTGCCACTTAAATAAGGACCAACAACTGCCACATTTCTTGTGGCTTTCATGACTTTTTCGTTCATAAGTCACCGCCTTAAGTTAAAAAAAAATTAAACTGTGGGATATCAGTTAGCAATTAGCAGTTAGCACAAGTCCTGTCAGGTATTTCTAGAGAGGTGTCATTGAAACCTTGATTAACAATCTGTCCAGTGTCTACTGTTTATTGTTCACTGATTTAATCCCTCTGTTTGTGAGATTAGCGTGTTATTGATCAATGTCACAATAATTGCAACTTCTTTTAAGATTTACTGCAAGAAATATCAAGTAATATTAATTTTCTTAAAGCAAGAATAAATTTTATGAAAAAAAATCAGGGATTGCAAAGAAATATTTATAAAATCGAAATGAATCTGCGTTTGCCAAATCACAATATAACAAAAAAACAAAGTAAGACTGTTTTAATGCTATGTTTTTTGATGTTGAGTTACTTACTGCCTGGTGATTTCACCCCTATCAGTGCTAATACTCTTCCAAAGATAGCTTCTGCACCGATATTTACGGCTCAAGCTCAATTAGGTTTACCAGCCGCCGTACAATGGATGAATCAAGGTTTACAGTCACTTCAACAGGGAAAAGTAGCAGATGCGATCGCAGCTTTTAGACAAGCATCTCAGTTAGATCCAGACTTAGCCGCCGCGCATTACAATTTAGGACTGGCGTTGCGACAGCAAGGAGAAATACAACTAGCGGCAGATGCTTTTTACCGCGCAATTCAAGCCGATCCTAGTTTCGCTTTAGGGTTTACTAATTTAGGGGCAGCTTTGTTAGAAGGTAACAATTTACAACAAGCAAAAGATTACTTAGGAAGAGCGGTAGAATTAAACCCCAATTCAGGAGTAGCTAATTATAACTTGGGGTTGGTGAGGGAACAACTGGGGGAATTAGGAGATGCGATCGCATCTTTTAAGAAAGCCGTACAATTCAGTCCCAAAGCACCAGAAGCAGTTTACCATTTAGGTTTAATGTATCTACAACAAGGTAAACTAGATGAGGCTAAAAAAAGCTTTGAGCAAGCAATTAAAATTAATTCCAAATATGCAGAAGCTCATTATAATTTAGGTGGGATTTATTTAAATCAGGGTAAATTAGATACAGCCTTAGAAGCATTTCGCAAATCAGCAGAAGCTAATCGTAACTATGCTAATGCTTATTATGGTGCTGGTATAGTATTTTTACAGCAGAACAACTATTCAGAAGCTCAAAGAGTGTTGCAATATGCTCAACAATTATATATTGCCCAAGGGAATATTGAATGGGCGACTAAGGTTGAAGAAATGTTAGTGCGATCGCGCTAATCTTTAATTCTTTCTGTAGCCATTATTATACGGACGTTCATACTTTATTTGTTCTTGCAAATCTTGTAGGTCAAGCTTTAATTGAGTGATTTGTTCAGGAATAGAACCTATTGAAGAAATATGCGTTTGCATTGGAAGAGAAACCATTGTAAGTTAGAGATTGTGAAGAGTGAGAAAACTTTGGCTGCTAATTGTGACTATACCAGTTGCACTTATTGGGACAATGCTATTTTTAAGTCGCGATCGCCATCCGATAACTGCACCTTCTGACTCTGTGCAAGCACCACCCCAAAATCTGCAATATAATTCTTATTCCCTACCTTCAAGTTTAATTCACGTTCTCCGCATTCCTGCTAAAAGTAGTTTTTCAGTAACGCCTGCAATATCTCCATCTTTGAATACTGTAGAAGAGTTTGCTAAAAACAAGCGTGCGATCGCAGTTTTGAATGGCGGATTTTTTGATCCAAAAAATTATAAATCTACCTCTATTGTTATTCAACAAGGATTATTAGTAGGAAATCCCAAATTAAATGAGCGACTGATGAATAATCCTCAGTTAACTCCTTATTTAGATAAAATCCTAAATCGCACAGAATTTAGAGGCTATATTTGTGGAGCAAACCTGCGTTATGATATTGCCTTACACCAAGATCCAACATTAACAAATTGCCGATTAGTTGATGTTTTAGGCGCTGGTTCTCGTTTATTGCCTTTAGAAAAAGATATTACTTTACCCTTAATTCAAGAAGGTTTTTTAGATATAGTCAACGGCAAAGTTATTAGAGATAGCCTTGGAAGTAATCAACCTAATGCTAGAAGTGCTGTTGGGATTACGGATGATGGCAGCATTGTTTTAGTAATGGTAGCTCAAAAGCCGGAATCTCCTAATAAATCGGGGATGTCTTTAACAGCGTTGGCTAACTTTATGAAATCTTTGGGTGTGAAGAAAGCGATGAATTTGGATGGGGGTAGTTCTTCATCTATTTACTTTAGAGGGAAGACCTTTTACGGCAAAGCGAGTAACAAAGGAAGTTTTGTTAAACGTCCTGTTAAGTCAGTGTTAATAGTTCAAGAAAATTTAGTAAATAAGTAAAATAAATGTCACCTAGAACCATTGTAGAGACGTAGTATACAACGTCTCTACATTCTTGGAGATGTATATTGCATAAGACTGTAGCAATGTTGAATATTAAGCAAGAAAGATCATCAACGATTCAAGATCTATTTCTAAATAACATATCAGGATAAAAGACATGAAAACACGGAAACTAGGAAATCAAGGACTAGAAGTTTCAGAACTTGGACTTGGTTGCATGGGGATGTCTGACTTCTATGGTGGTAGAGATGAAGAAGAAGCGATCGCAACTATTCACCATGCAATAGATTTAGGTGTAAATTTCCTTGATACTGCGGATATGTATGGTCCTCATACTAATGAACAGTTAGTAGCTAAAGCAATTAAAAACCGCCGAGATCAAGTAGTTATAGCAACAAAGTTTGGTATAGTTCGCACAGCAGAGGGGGGTTTTGGAGGAGTTAACGGTAAACCAGATTATGTGCATCAAGCTTGCGATGCTTCGTTACAAAGATTGGGAGTTGATGTAATTGACCTTTACTATCTGCATCGCGTTGATCCGAATGTGCCAATTGAAGACACAGTTGGAGCAATGGCAGAATTAGTAAAACAAGGTAAAGTGCGCTATATCGGCATTTCTGAAGCTGCACCTGATACAATTCGCCGCGCTTATGGGGTTCACCCAATTACAGCATTGCAAACTGAGTATTCGCTGTGGACTCGCGATCCAGAAGATGAGATTTTGCCGACAGTACGGGAGTTAGGGATTGGATTTGTTCCTTACAGTCCGTTGGGACGTGGGTTTTTATCTGGAGCGATTAAAAGTATTGATGATTTAGCGCAAGATGATTACCGCAGATTTTCGCCTCGGTTCCAGGGTGAGAACTTCAACAAGAATTTGGAACTGGTAGAACAGGTAAATGCGATCGCATCCTTTAAAGGCGTTACTCCCAGCCAGTTAGCATTAGCTTGGTTGTTAGCGCAAGGAGAAGATATTGTTCCTATTCCTGGTACTAAGCGCCGTACTTATTTAGAAGAAAATATTGGTGCTATTGAGATTAGTCTGACGCAAGAAGAATTAAGTCGGATTGAACAAGTTGCGCCTAAAGGAGTCGCAGCAGGCGATCGCTATCCTGACATGAGTACTGTCAACCGCTAGTTAGTATCAGTCTGTAGAGATTTAGTAAACACTAAAATGGGAACAAGTTGCAGGGGTTTGGGAAAAAAGCACTGCAACTTGAAGGTCTGCAACTGTATAATTCAGGAGATGCAGACGAGTTTAGAGAAGTCTTTTGGTTGTCTGGATTGATTTGGGGAGCATTTTTTATTTAGAATACTCTAACTTTCTGGTCGGATACTACTCATACCTCGACCCCTGTTCTTTCCAGATAAAACGCCAGCCTAATGTGTACAAAAAGCTTTTTAAAACACCAATCACTCCTTGAATTTTGTACGCCAAGTAGGCTCTAATTCCCCACCCTTTTAATCTGCCTTTGGGGAGATATATAAATATACATTTGAACATTGCTATTATACCTTGGGTAACATAAGTAACGTATAAAATCTCAAAAAAAGTTTTGAAAAATTTAGTCTTTTTATCCCCTATCCATAACAATGGTTCACTGTTCCAAGGATCAAAAATTTGGAATTTAGTGGAAAAATTCCAGTAAGGTCGAACAAATAATTTTCCTCGCTCATTGAGCATAGAAGCTACAAAACTGAAATTGCTATTGCTATTGCAAACTATGTCACAGTTGCTTAAAATAAAGAAGTCAATATAAAACTCTATGTTTAAATTCTGCATACTCTCTGGCAGATTCACCTCTAAATCTTTCCAAGTAACAGGAGAAAATTTTTTAAATTCTGGAAGAATGCTGTCGAGATCATCACTACACAGAAATAAGACTGGGTTGTCTAATTCGTCCCATATCCCGTTAAGCCATTCGCAATACCAGTTGGCTGGAAACGCTAATGTAAAGCCTAGTTGCGGTTCCGTAATATAGTCACCTCGTCGAAGGTGAATTCCAACTATCGTTTTTCCTTGAGAGCGAAGAATATTTAGAGCATCCTCCAAAGGAGATTTTAGCTCCTTAACGGGCTGGAAAAGCGATCTAAAGTATTCTTTGTCTGGTGCAAATAATCGGGTATGAAATTGGAAGAAACCCCATATATCAACATTAGCAAGACCTGATTCAAGAGCTTCTGAACCTACGCGATAACTTTTAGCATCCGCTATTTTTTCAAGATAAGGAATGAATTCAGGAATAATATCAAACAAGTTTTCTCCCTCATCCAGGTGTTCAATTGCGGGAGGTAATCGTTGAGAAATGGGTGCGTGTTGGTGTCCAAACAAAGTCTGACCAATCCAATATGGACACTCTACTCTTGAGCCACTTTTTTCGGCACAGATTCTCAAAAAAGCATACTGGAACAGTTGGTTCCCGAATCGACCTAACTGTCCAAGACAGGACATTGTTAGAACTGGCTCAATGGAAGTAGCAGTCCCGTCTATTGAGGTAGAAAAAGTGTTCGCTGCATCTTTTTGGAAAGTATCAAATACATTGAACACCCTTTCTGTTTCGCTTTTGGTCGAGTACTTAGAATTTTCCATTGTATTAAATAAATGATTTTAAAATTTTTTGTTGTCCTCACGAAAAAGACCTCTGCTATGTTTGCGATCTTAGAGGTTTACTCGTAGATACAACTTGCTCAATAATATCAGCAGTTAGCTCGTACCCCAAGGTCGTCATCGGATTGAGGTGTCCAGATGCTGCCGGACAAATTAGCCCATAGTGAGTCATCTGATTGTTCTGGTTAATTACAAGTTTGTCATAATCTATACCACAAATTCACGCTTGAGTATTCCTAATACAAAATGAGCCAGGGCAAACGTATCAAATTTTGCCCTCCACACTGCGTGAGGACGGAGTGGGGTTACGCTAAAGTGCGATCGCTCCGACAAACTTGGTTAGAAAAGTATGGATAAAATAGAAATATATTACAAAAAAATAACCAATAATGGCACTAACTAAATTAAGTAATTCTGGACAAGTTGCAATTCCTTCAAAAATTCGGGAATGGCTCAACCTGCAACCAGGTGACTCGATTGATTTTGTAATTGGAGAAGATGGCAAAGTTTATTTACAACCCGCTAAGATTGATGCCAGAGAATTATCTGGAATGCTGTATGAACCAGGTAGAAAAACCGTTTCTCTAGAAGAAATGGATACAGCAATTTCTCAATGTGCAGGAGAGTCAATTTGAAAGGGCTGGATACCAACGTCCTCGTGCGCTTTTTAGTGCGGGACGATGAACAACAGTGGCAAGTTGCATCACAGTACATCAATGATGCGATGCTCGCTAATCAACCTTGCTTAATTAACAATATTGTTTTATGCGAGGTAGTGTGGGTTTTGCGAACAAGTTATAAACTAAGTCGAGAAAAACTGATTGACACACTGGAGAAGATTTTAACGGCTAATATTTTTGTGTTTGAAAATCGATCAGCTATAGAATGGGCAATTGAGCAAATGAAATCTGGTAAAGCAGATTTTTCTGACTACCTAATTACCCGACTCAACCAATTAGCTGGATGTCAGGAAACCGCTTCTTTTGATAATAAACTGGGTCAATTAGAAGGAATTAAACTGTTATAAATCAACAATTAAAAATTATTATTTATTAGTGTAGCTGCACTATGTGCGGGTGTCAGCCTCAAGGAAAACAAAACTCCCCTCCCTGTAGACGAGGAGGGGTTAAGAGTGGGGTTACGCTAAAGTGCGATCGCTCTTTCTACCCTTCCATCTTCTAATTAGCTGATTGTTAACTACAGACGGCTGAATACTTTTAATTAATTCTCGCAAACGTTGCTGCAACCAATCAGTATTTTGTTGTTCACCACCATAACGCCAACTAACATAAGCGTTGGAAATATCATTAATCGCATCAGCAGTTACCGATGGATGATGACTTCTCGATACTTGAGCATATTCTAACGGTGTTTGTGCTGGATGCTTACGAAAACCTTGAGTAGCTAAAGTATTCAACATTTGCTGATAAATACTCTCCATTGCTGGTAACTTATTTAACCAACGACGATAACGCCACGTCTTAAACTGTTCCCAACCTAACCAACCAAGAAATCCCAAAACAATAGAGGTAATTAAAGCTGTAAATAAGCCTACCCAACCTTTAGAGAATAAGGCAAAAAACCAAGCGATCGCACCAACTATCCAACGGGCAATAAACTCAAATGCCCTACTTACAAAACTACTAACAGGTGATGGTAGCCAACCAGCTACCCATTTCCAAAACTGTTGTAAAACACTAAATGTTTGGTCTTCTTCTACTGAAGGTGGAATTAATGGGTGTCCAGGGATAGGATCAAAAGTAAACCAACCAAATCTAGGGAAATAAACCTCCGTCATCGCAAAAGCATCAGTATTGCTGACAACATGAAACCCTGTAAACGGATTAAATTGTCCTTCTCCAAAACCTACCACCAACCGCGCTGGAATTCCAATTGAACGCAACATCACAGTTAGCACAGTTGAGAAGTGGTCAGGATAACCCTCTTTGTATTTAAACAGAAACGCTTCTACTAAGTCTTCGTTATCCTCTAAAAATGGCAACCCGAAAGGATTTTTCGGCAAAGTGTAACGCTGCTTGACATACTGAGTTAGGTAGAGTGCTTTCTCGTAAGGAGAGGTAAGAGGTTTAGGCGATCGCGCTAAAATTTCTTCAGTATGTTTTCGTACCTTACCCGCAATTTTCGGCGGAACTTGGAGATAGTAATTAGTGATTCTTTCAGAGTACTTAGTTGAAGCCTTGCCCAAAGCAGTGCGATCGCGATATGGTACTTGGGAAATCACACTATAAGTAGTACCTTCCGTTAAAGGTACAGGCGATCGCAACCCGTTTTCCTTATCAATTGATATCTCTTCCGTAGGAAAATAAACTTCCGTAGGATTAGCTAAAACCGGAATTAAATTTGGTAATTCAGATACTACCGTATAACTTTGAATCACCTCTTGACTACGATTAAATATTCCTAAAAGTGGTATCATAAATTGATACGACCAGCTAGGGCGCTCAATTTTTTGTACATCTTTACTACGGGAAACTTCCCAACCCTGACCTGTATATTTATCGAATGCTTGCACTCGCCAAAAACCAGGTGATTGAGAGCGAACCCGCATCACTACTTGTTGCTTTAACTCACCCCGCAAATTTTGGTTAATCTTATTCCCAAAGCCGTAGTAGAAAGTTGAATCTAATTCGCCTTTGCCTTCAGTTTTATCTTGGTCATAACCATTACCAGTGCCAACACCTTGACCTCCAGCCTGACCTCTGCCTCTGCGTCCTCTGACATAACCTGGATTAACAATCTCGCTGCCATTTAACTTGCCTTCAACCTGGATAGGCGCACTGACTGGTAACGTCCGCAGTTTGTAGCCTGGAACTCTCGGCATCAAAGCAAAAATACTTAACCCCAGCGCCAAAATAATTAAGAAAAATATGCTTAACCGTCGCCAAGATAAGTTAGCCGCCAAAGCAGGTATTTTTAGAGGTGACTTGCTTTTAGTATCGTTAATAAGTCCTAAGCGGGAACGGTAATCTAGCACTAAAACTGGTAGTGCGATCGCTAAAAATGCTATTAATAAAGGCGCAAAAGTTAAAGTTTCACTAACAGTACCCGCAACCCCTAATAAAATTAACCCAATTACCATCGAATACCCCAAATCTTTACGACGGGGTAAATCGAAGCTATGCAAAACTTGCAGTTGAATCAACAACTGTGCCAGCACTAACCTTGTATCGTTCAGATTACCAATTAAGTTACGAAAAAAATCTGCTGTTGCTAACAGCATTCCAATAGCAAGCAAAAACTTAACTGGGATATTGCGAGACTCCCTGCGATGCCAACTCCAAGTTGCACCAACAATACTTAGAGGTACAGCCCACAAACTCGTCTGCGTTTCCGCCGCCACATCTGTAGCGATAATCCCTACCGCTACCAAAGCTTGTACAAATACACGCAGCCATAGGGAGTTCTCTATCTGGCTAAGGGGCGTTTCTTCCAAATTCTGCCAAAACTGATTAAAAGCGGGTAGATGTCGGCGTTGCCTGGTTCCTGAAGGGTTAGACATATTCTTAGCTTTTAGTGATTAGCAATTAGCTTACGACTCACGCAAAATCTAACTAAAAGTTAGCGTCAAATAACCCTAAAAATGTTGCGTAAGTCTGATAGCTATTGATTTAGTTAGCGATCGCCATCTACAGCCTAATTTAACATTTGCAAGCTGTGTTCAGATCTTAGCTAACCACTAATTGCCAGTTTGCTAAAAGCTAATCACTAATGGCGATTGCAAAAATCAATGTGTGATCTAACTCAGATAAGCGAATTTCCAAAGGATAAGTGTTGTTGGGTTGCAAATCAAATACTTCTATACTCAGATTCCCTGAATAAGTGCGCTGTGCTGTTGCGGATGCCTGATCCGCTTGCAGTGTCAAACTGCCACCTCTGGGTAAACGGCTGTTAACTTTTAGCTGAGAACCCTGCTTATGTAACTTATATTCCACCTGGATAGTGATTTGCCCTTCTTCAGTTTGCCATTGCTTTTCTACTGTTTGATTTGGTGAAACTGATAGCGTTAAAGCATTAAGAATTTCCTTAGCCGCTAATAAAGATAGAGCCACCTGTTGAGTCGTTGTAGCTGTTTCGTAATCGTTAGTAAACAGTTGCTCTGCTTGTGGCGATCGCGTTGGGTATAATAGCACTAACCCAGCTAATTCATTTAGATCTGCCTTAGCTTGTGGAAACAAACTGCCCACAGCTTTTACCATCTGCGCTCCTGGTTTTAGCGGTGATTGTACTGCTACGGTACAAGCTTCGAGCAATTGTGCTAACGCCGTTTCAGGTAGAGAAACAGGCAAATTTAGCCGCTCGATTTGAGGTAGTAGCCAGTGCCGTCGGGGAACTGCGGTATTTGCTACACTGTCATAAGATTCAGTTTCATAGTCATAAACTTGCGTTTCCCAAGGAAATCGCGGCGGGTGACTTTCGATCTCTGTTTGTAAGCGGCGCTTGAGTAGCGCATGGTAACGATTTTGCACGGTTGGTATCTCTCCTTTCAAACCCACCATGAACTTGGCTGTGGACGGGGTGGCTGAGGTAGCATTTTGATCAAACCCATCCGTACTTGCTTGACGACTTGGTGTCGCTTCATCAATGCTCGTGACAATATTCAAGTCATCCATTTCCAAGGGGTCTAAATAATCCATTTCCCAATCCGCGCCAATGGCACCCTTGTCGCTGCCATCTGTCGTATTGGTGGCACTGGGGACAGAATCCTGTTGCAGCCAAGCCATGAAGCGGCTGTATAAGTCTTCTGAGTAGTTATCCATGTCACTATTCATCCTTCGATGCACCTGATCCGGATAATGAACGGTTGCGAATCTCCCAAGCTTGTTCTAGTAGCTTAAACCAGCGTTTTTCTACTTGGTTAACTGTGCAATTTAACGCTCTAGCAATTTCTACATTAGATACACTTTGCTGTTTTAGCTGTAGTAATTTCAACTGCTCGGCGCTAATTTTTGTTTGAAAATTCTGCCATTGTTGCGGAGTTAAACCCAAGTTCTTTTCTAAATCTGCTTCTAACCACTGGTGAACCAGTTCCCAGCGATGGGAAAGCGCAAACCTAATCAAATGATATTTAAAGCGTTGCTGTAAGTAATCTCGCTCGCGAGGGGTTATATTTAATATTTCTTCGATTTCATTGGTAGAAAGATCTTGCAGACGCAAAGCGAAATAGTCAGCACAATCATTTTGCTGGTGTTGTTCCAAATAAGCCATTAATTCTTTAATGACTGTATCCCGCAGACTTGCTTCTAGTGGTTCGGGTTCATTAGCAACCATAATTTCCCTCACCTGCTGCATCGCGCCGTCACTCCAATTAGAATCAGCATCCGCAGATGATCCTTCCGCAGCTTGTTCCATATCTACAGATGTTTCTGGAGGTTGCGAAGAAGAAAAAGTTTGGGCGCGTAGAATAATCAATTGCTGGCTACGATTACCAGGTAGGGGAATGCGACGTTTGCCATAACGCTCGGTGAAAGCCATATATTCTGCCAGATCTAATAAACTCTGGGGACGATAACGGGCATCTAACTGAGCTTCCCGCCGAAAAGCATTTAAGGCTTCAGCATAAAATCCTTGTAAAAAATCTTCAATCAAGCCCAAGCGAGCTTGGTAATTTTGTGGACTACCAAGGGGAGTAATATAGCGGTATATTATAGCACTTAATGTACTATGTAAGTCTACTCGCCCTTGGTGCGACCCCAATTGGTAGTAGTGCAAACACTGCTGGAGGCGATGCCGAGCTAAACTATTTGCCCAGGTGTCTACATCTCCAGAAGCTTGAATGCGCTTACTTTCGTTGCAGATGCGGGCGACTTCGTTGGATATGCGCTCCGCTACTTCGCGACAGTTTTCGGCTGTGGCACGAGTTGCTCGTTGGAGTTCGGTAAATAGCAGTTGAAAGATTTCCTCCACGCGCAGATAGATTTTTCCTATAGTGATAATTGTTACGCTGTCTTTAATTTAACTAGGTTTTCTTCGCTGATAGATAAATTCAGCTAGGAGACAAGCTAGTTAAATTAAACTTATGACTTTTTGATGGTATCTATATCTAAGTTAACTGATTAACCCAATCTCAACATTACCGGAGATTAGTGGATAAAGTAGTTAGAATCTATGTCTACACTGGTACGCATGATTTCAGCAGCCAATAAAAAAATAGCAATAAGTTTAGCTAACTTAATCCTAGGAAGTTGATTTTATTACTGCAACAATAAACAATTGTCAAGATGAATTTAGATAAACAGATACAATACCTGATTAAAAATGCTCCCCAAGATGGCACGCCTGAAGTGATGGCTGCGATCGCACCTATCCTAAAACAGTTAGCGACTCAACTACGACATTTAGAATATTTTATTTCCCAAACACCGGATCAAGGGTGGGTAATGACGACACTCAGCAACCGCGCTCAACCAGATGTTGAGAAAAATGTTGTTTATGCCTTTCCCACACTCACAGATGCTAAAAATTTTCAGGCGATGACACCAAAGCTAATAGCTAGAAAAATTCCGGTTACTCACATTTTATTCCAGCTAGTTGCTATGGAGACAGTTGATAGCTTAGTTTTTTTGAGACATCGGGTAATTTGGCATCTGGTACAGAAGTACGTCGAGCAGATTTACAAAATTTAATTCAAACGCAGTTACAGCAATACCGCACCCCGAAAGTTAGTAAGCTGCCGCCGGATATCGCTTGAACAATTAACAATTAACAATTAACAATTAACAGCCTCCATGAAGATCGTTGATTTCCGCCCAGCTACTTAATTACTTTTCCCTCTTGTTCTCAATTACCTCATCAAGAGACTGACAAAATTTGTTTACTCCTTGTTGGAATACATACAGCAAAACGGGAGTTACTAAAAGTGGATGACAAATTTTTGTGTTGATGAGAGCTTCGACAATAGCGGAAAAATTACCATTTACCATGTCATTTCTAAATTCTTGCTGGCAAATGACGGCACGGCATTTTTTAGCTAAACTATCTAACCACAGTGCATTAGCTGTATCTGGTTGCTGTCCAACTCGAATCGCTATTACCATCGCGGCATCTTCTATATCTCCTTCACAGTCTGCAATTACTTGCAGTGCCTTAAAAGCATCGGGGTAATTTGCTAATTGATCGCGAAACTCAGCTATTTGTTCAGTTGTAAGAATAGTCATACAGTCAATTTTAGCCAGTGGCAAAATGGTACAAGCGAACCTTCGTTGATTACCATTGTGCCAAAGTAGGAAATTATTAGACTTCGACACAAAATGAAAGGTGCTAGGGTGTGTTTTCAAACTTTATTGGCTCCGTTTCTGTCGCTCTCGATCCCCCTAAATCCCCCTTAAGAAGGGGGACTTTGATTGAATTCTCCCCCCTTAAGAAGGAGGACTTTGATTGAATTCTCCCCCCTTTTTAAGGGGGGCAGGGGGGGATCGAAGGGTTTGAAAACACGCCCTAACCCTTAAACACTTGTAGAGACGTACTCTGGTACGCCTCTACATTCGCTCTTAGGGTTGCAGGTTTTGACAATGGTGCAAGATGTGAGTTTAATTGCTTAAGTCCTAATCTTGCTAACTTAAGCTTCGACTTTAACGCCCTTCCAGAAAGCGATATAACCTTCGATGTTTTTAGCTCTGTCTTTAGCTTGGGGATAGTACCAGGCAGCATCTTTATTTACTTGACCATCTACTTCTATGCTGTAATAACTGGCAAGACCTTTCCAAGGACAGCTAGTGTGGGTGTTACTTTCTTGGAAATACTGCTTGTTGATGGCATCAGGTGGGAAATATTGATTGCCTTCAACAACTATACAGCGATCGCTCTCGGCTAAAACAGCACCATTCCAAATTGCTTTCGGCATGAGTTACTTTGTTATAAAACTTTACAGTCCCCTTATGGTAGCAAACTGCTTAGTCCAGACAAACTATTAAAAATCAATCTGTGGCAACATTGTCTGTATCTGTGGTTTGATTCAAATTAACTTCTGTGACTATGCCCCAACTTGCCTCTTTAGAACAGGCACTTAAACACTACTTTGGGTATGATAATTTTCGCCCTGGACAGCGCCAAATTGTAGAAGAAGCTCTGGAAAAGCGCGATTTACTGATTTTAATGCCCACAGGTGGCGGTAAGTCTCTGTGTTTTCAATTACCCGCTCTGCTTAAACCTGGTTTAACTGTGGTGGTGTCGCCACTAATTTCGTTAATGCAAGATCAGGTGGAAGCTTTATTAGATAATGGTATTGGTGCGACATTTTTGAATAGCACTGTAGATTGGGCAGATGTGCGATCGCGTGAAGTTGGTATTCTAAATGGCAAGATTAAAATTCTCTACGTTGCTCCAGAACGTTTATTAACAGATAAATTTACCCTATTTTTAGAACAGGTACAGCGCCAAGTTGGTATTTCTGCTTTTGCTATTGATGAAGCACACTGCGTTTCTCAGTGGGGACATGATTTTCGTCCAGAATATAGACAATTAAAACAGTTACGCCAACGCTATCGGGATGTACCAATATTTGCTTTAACTGCAACTGCTACTAATCGTGTACGTGAAGATATTATTCAACAGTTAGCTTTAAGACAACCAAGTATTCATATTTCTAGTTTTAACCGCCCGAATCTTTATTACGAAGTACAACTTAAACAAAAACAAGCATATCTTCAGTTATTAAAATTAATTCGTCAGTATGAAGGCTCCGGGATTGTTTATTGTCTGAGCCGTCGTCATGTAGATGAAGTTGCTTTTAGGCTACAAAAAGATGGTATATCGGCTTTACCTTATCATGCAGGAATGACTGACGAAGAACGGGCATATAATCAAACCCGTTTTATTCGAGATGATGTGCAAGTCATGGTAGCTACGATTGCTTTTGGGATGGGTATTAATAAACCAGATGTGCGATTTGTGATTCATTATGATTTACCTCGGAATTTAGAAGGTTATTATCAAGAATCTGGACGTGCTGGTAGAGATGGGGAACCTGCGCGTTGTACACTATTATTTGGTACTGGCGACTTAAGAACTATTAATTATTTAATTGAGCAAAAAAGTGATGCTCAAGAGCAGCGAGTTGCGCGTCAACAACTGCAAAAAATGATTGATTATGCAGAAGGTACAGACTGCCGCCGTAAGATTCAATTAAGTTATTTTGGAGAGCGATTTGCAGGCAATTGTGATAATTGTGATAATTGCCGTGATCCTAAACCAGAGGAAGATTGGACTATTGAGGCGATGAAGTTTTTATCTTGTGTTGCTCGTTGTCAAGAACGCTTTGGAATGATTCATATTATTGATGTTTTACGTGGCTCTGCAAGGAAAAAGATTGAGCAATATGGTCATCATTTGTTGTCAACTTATGGTATAGGAAAAGATAAAAGTGTAGAAGAGTGGAAGATGTTAGGGCGATCGCTCTTACATCAAGGTTTAGTTGACGAAACTACTGACGGTTATCGCATTTTAAAACTCAATGCTCATAGCTGGGAAGTGATGAAGCGCCAGAGGGAAGTTTATATTGCTGTTCCTAAAAAACATACAACTGACACAGCTAAGTATAATCCCAAAGCGATTGATGTCGAGATTTTATTTCATAGATTGCGATCGCTCCGCAAACAAGTAGCAGATGAACAGTCAATTGCACCTTATGTTGTCTTTGCTGATTCCAGTCTGAAATTGATGGCGCAGCAACAACCCCAAACCTTAGATGAATTTGCCCAAATTTCCGGCGTAGGCGCACATAAACTTGCTCAGTATGGAGAACGTTTTGTTGATGAAATTAAAACACATCGACAAGAGCAACAACAATCAATAAATACTCAAAAAGCATTAGTTTCAGTACCAGAAGAACAGCCTAAATCTGCAACTTATACTCAGTTAATGACACTAGAATTACATCAGCGAGGGTTGAATATTTTAGAAATTGCCAAACAACGCCAACTCCGCAGTACTACTATAGCTAGTCATCTCGCTGAATTAATGGAACTAAACCTACCCGTAGATGTTAATCAATTAGTTCCCCGTAAGCATCAAGAAGCAATTTTACAAGCTATCAAAGTTGTTGGTGCTGAGTCACTAAAAATAATTTATGAACACTTAGGAGAAAACTATAGTTATGAGGAAATTAAGTTAGTAAGAGCTTGGTGGTTGCATGGCTCTAATTCTCAACAAGCTATTGATTGATCAATTAACAATTAACAATTATCAATTTCCAGCTTGTTTGCTCCCGCCTCTCACCCCTTACTCCTCACTTCTGACTTTTAACCATATATACAGACAGCATTAATTTTGTCACTCACTCTCTACTATTTGAGTACTAGGCAAGGGTAAGGTAGAAAAATAACTTACTTACTCCTGTAGGAGGGTGCAAATGAACAACTTAGTTACGCAATATCCTTACCAAGTGACAGAGCAAGAACGCTCTAACCTGAACCGCTTAGTAGACTATACTTCAGTGCAGTCTTTACCAGAAATTTGGTCACTTGCTGCTCAAAGATTTGGTGAAACCGTTGCCCTCAAAGACCCGCACACCAAGCCAGAAGTAGTAATTACATACAGCCAGTTAAACAAGCTTATACAACAGTTTGCGGCAGGTTTACAAAGCTTAGGTATAAAAGCAGGCGATCGCATTTCCCTATTTGCTGATAATAGCCCACGCTGGTTCATTGCCGACCAAGGCATTATGACGGCGGGTGCAGTTGATGCTGTCCGTAGTGGGCAAGCAGAACAGGAAGAACTGCGGTTTATTATGGCAAATAGTGGCAGTACTGCCTTAGTCGTGGAAGACCTCAAAACATTAAACAAATTACGCGATTACCTTAATGATCTTCCCATCAAGTTAATTGTCCTACTTTCCGATGAAGAACCAGAAGAATTAGCCAACATCAAAATGCTAAATTTCTCTGGACTGGTAGAAGTTGGGTCATCTGTGCAGCTAGAGCCAGTTAAGCAAACAAAAGACACCCTAGCAACCCTTATTTATACCTCTGGCACAACTGGTCAACCCAAGGGCGTTATGCTGTCTCATGGCAACCTTTTGCACCAAGTCACAACTTTAGGAACAGTAATTAAACCTCAACAAGGTTCCAAAGTTCTTAGTATCCTTCCTTCATGGCATAGCTATGAACGCTCTGCTGAGTATTTTTTACTCTCTCAAGGCTGCACACAACTTTATACCAACCTGCGTTACATCAAACAAGACTTAAAAACATTCAAACCAAACTATATGATTGCAGTTCCCAGATTATGGGAATCTATTTATGAAGGAGCGCAAAAGCAGTTCCGCGAACAACCTTCTAATAAACAAAAACTGATTAATACTTTCTTTAGTATTAGTCAACGCTACATCAAAGCACGTCGTCTAGCGCAAGGTTTAGATCTAGAAAATCTCAATCCTTCAGCTACGGAAAAAATTAGTGCTAAAGTCCAAGCATCAGTTCTAGCGCCTGTTCATGCACTGGGAGAACGCTTAGTTTACGGCAAAGTTCGAGAAGCTACTGGCGGAGAAATTATACAGGTAATTAGTGGTGGTGGTTCCCTAGCCAAACACCTAGAAAATTTCTTTGAAATTATTGGAGTTAACATTCTCGTAGGCTACGGCTTAACAGAAACATCACCTGTTACTAATGCCCGTCGCCCTTGGCATAACCTGCGCGGTTCTTCTGGAAAACCAATTCCAGGTACGGAAATAAAAATAGTTAACCCAGAAACCCGCCAACCTCTTCCCACTGGTGAACGTGGTTTGGTATTGATCAAAGGGCCACAGGTAATGCAAGGTTACTATCAAAACCCTGAAGCAACAGCTAAAGCTATTGATTCTGAAGGTTGGTTTGATAGTGGCGACTTAGGTTGGGTGACAAAAGAAAATGATTTGGTGTTGACTGGTCGGGCTAAAGATACAATTGTCTTAACTAATGGCGAAAATATTGAACCGCAACCGATTGAAGATGCTTGTTTGCGGAGTGCCTACGTCGATCAGATTGTGCTAGTGGGGCAAGATCAGAAATCTCTAGGTGCTTTAATTGTCCCAAATTTAGATGCACTACAACAGTGGGCATTTTCTCAAAACTTACAATTGCGCCTACCCGCAGATGTTCCTAATTTACCTAAACTGGAAGCATCCCAGAGTCAATTAAAAGAAATTGACCTTGATAGCAAACAAATTCAAGATTTATTCCGTCAAGAATTAAACCGAGAGGTACAAAACCGCCCTGGATATCGCTCTGATGACCGAATTGCAGTTTTCAAGTTAATTCTAGAACCGTTCTCAATTGAGAATGGGATGATGACCCAAACTTTGAAAATCCGCCGTCCGGTTGTGATGGAACGCTATCACGATATGATCAACGGGATGTTTTAACAGCAGTGATTAGTGATTAGTGATTAGTTTGTTGCTAATGACTAATCATTAACAACTAAATTAAAGCTAAAGGCAGTCAGCACAAAGCCGTCAGCGATCTTAAAAAGCCACGTCACTTGCGAGGCATTTCATAGAAAGCTGATCCAAAGGTATGCTGATTTGCGACTAGCTTTGTACAAAAAAAGCAAATTTTCTCCACCAAATATTTATGGATTCAAATTTCACCCTCAAGCGTCCTGTTACGATCAAAGCCGTTGTTACTCCTCGTTGGAAAGAGGAAGCGCAACAACAACTGCAAGCACAAATTAATGAACTTGACGGTCAGTTGCAGCAGTTAGAAACTCAAGGACAACGGGCGATCGCAGAAATTCAAAAGCAAAGTATTCAACCGCCTGGACCACAAGTTGTCCAACAAATTGAGAATATTCAAATGCAGGTCAATCAAAGAAAAAGTGAACTGCTAGATCAAAAAAATCAAATTCTCCAACAATTGCAGCAAGTGCAGTTCCTAGAAATGAACCAGGAGGTTAACCAAGGTCAAATAGATGGGCTTTTCAGCCTTAAAAAGGGAGACAATTTAATTAACAAGTTGCAAGTAGAAATTCTCCTACGTGATGGAATCGTTGAAGAAATTCGTGGCGATTTATAAAAGCTATTAGCGAGCTTGCTATCAGCAATCAGCTACTTACCATGCTGAAAGCTGATAGCTATCTAGTAACGATGTTAATGCTGACCAATCCAAGGTACAATGCTGGTTTGACCTGAATGTTGTCAATGTTGTCCTAGACTATTGATTCGGAAGACCACCCCATGATCCATGAAGTTTTCATGCCCGCGCTGAGTTCCACCATGACTGAAGGTAAAATTGTCTCCTGGCTCAAGTCCCCAGGCGACAAAGTGGAAAAAGGCGAAACCGTTGTGGTGGTCGAGTCGGACAAGGCGGATATGGATGTTGAGTCCTTTTATGAGGGCTATATAGCTACAATCGTTGTAGCTGCTGGTGAAGCTGCTCCTGTGGGTGCTGCGATCGCACTCGTTGCAGAAACGGAAGCAGAAATAGAAACCGCCAAGCAACAAGCCTCTCAAAACAATTCTTCCGCGAGTGCTGCTACCCCACAAGCCGAAGCACAACCAGCAGTAGCGGTAGTTGAGGCTGCCCCAGCAGCTACTCAAGCAAATGGCAATGGTAGTCGCCAAAATGGACGCACCGTTGTTTCTCCTCGCGCCAAGAAATTAGCTAAAGAACTCAAAGTTGATCTCAACACCTTGCAAGGTAGTGGTCCTCACGGGCGCATTGTTGCAGAAGATGTCCAAGCTGCTGCTAACCCAGGTAAACAAACCGCAGGTACAACTGCAACACCTGGAATGGTTCCTGTCACCCCACCTGTAGCACCTGCACCAGTTACACCCACAGCTAAACCCGCACCAGCACCAGTAGCACCTGCGGCTACTGGTGGTCAAGTAGTAGCATTAAACACACTACAAAACGCCGTAGTGCGGAACATGGTTGCCAGCTTGCAAGTTCCTACTTACCGCGTTGGTTACACTATCACCACAGATAATCTAGATAAGCTTTACAAGCAAGTTAAATCTAAGGGTGTCACCATGACAGCACTGCTGGCTAAAGCTGTAGCAGTGACTTTACAAAAACATCCCTTAGTAAATGCCAGCTATACAGAGCAAGGTATCCAGTATCACGGTGCTATTAATATTGCCGTAGCAGTAGCAATGGATGATGGTGGGCTAATTACCCCTGTACTGCAAAATGCGGATCAAATGGATATCTACTCCTTATCTCGCGCTTGGAAAGATTTAGTAGATCGTTCCCGCAGCAAGCAGTTACAGCCACAAGAGTATAATTCTGGTACTTTTACATTATCCAATCTAGGAATGTTTGGCGTTGACCGTTTTGATGCCATTCTCCCACCAGGACAAGGTTCCATTCTGGCTATTGGTGCGGCACGTCCTCAAGTCGTAGCAACAGAAGATGGGTTGATGGGAGTACGCCGACAAATGCAGGTAAATATTACTTGCGATCACCGCATTATTTATGGCGCTCATGCGGCTGCATTCTTAAAAGATTTGGCGAAGTTGATTGAAACAAATGCTCAATCTTTGACGATGTAAAAAGTATAAATAGAGATTAATTAAAAGGAACTTAGATATTTAAATATTTAAGTTCCTTTTTTAAACCAAATATCAGCAGTAATTTTAGGGATTTTTATTGAAATTTGCACGAATTACATATTTTCCTGCTCGATTAATATAGCCCCATTCACTATTAACCACAACAGCAGCTAATCCTTCTGAAAAAGGTTCAGCCCATTCAAATTTTGCAGGAATAACTAATTTTCCTGTTAGATCAATGTAACCAATTTTGCCATCTATCTCAATACCAGCCATTCCCTCAACAAAGTTTGAAGCCCTGGTAAATTCAGTGGAAATAACTACCGAACCATTTTTATTAATATAAGCGCGTTTACCATCAATTCTTACTGATGCCAAACCTTGTGAAAAGCTAAAGGCTGCTGGTTCTTGATAGTATGAATTTTCTTTCATCTCAGCTTGTTCAAACTGTAGAGGTATAGCTACATTTCCGAGTTTGTCAATATAACCATACTTGTTTTTAATTTTGACTACCGCCAGTCCTTCCGAAAAATGAGCGACTTCATCAAATTGTGGTTTAATAACTATCTTGCCAGTTTTGTCTATAAAACCAAGTTTGCCCTTAACTTCAACAGCAGCTAAACCTTCGGAAAAACTAGCAGCACCATTAAACTGTGGCTGAATGGCTACTTTACCTGTTTTGTCAATGTAGCCCGTCTTACCGTTAATCTCCACAACAGCTAGATTTTCGGAAAACATTTTAGCATATTCAAATTGTGGCTTAATTACTACTTTTCCTAATTTGTTAACATATCCATATCTCGCACGAATTCCTATTCGCCCTAAACCTTCAGAAAAACTTTCAGCTTCATCAAATTCTGGCTTAATAACTACAGTTCCAGTTTGATTGATATATCCAAATTTATTACCAATTCCTACAGGTGCTAAACCACTAGAGAACTTCCCAGCGCCATTAAATTGTGGTTTTATGATTATCTTGCCTTTTTGATTAAGATAACCAAACTTATATTTACTACCATCGCTAAAGCCGATAACTGCCAGTCCCTGGTAAAATCTTCCAGCTAAAGCAACCTGCATTTCCTGCATTTGTTTATTATTATTGGCTGTTAAAAATAATCTATTTTTATACTCAGGTTGAAATTTATCCACATCAGATATTGGCTTTGCTCCAGACAATATAATTAAAGCTAAACCAAAAAATGCTATTTTACTTACTGTTACAATCATGGTTAATTCCCGCCATTCCATATTTTAACAAAAAATCACAAATATTAAATATAGAAATATAAACGCAAATATTTAAATATCTGTGTTCGACTCCGCCTTCTGCCTTCTTTGAACAGTTTCCGCCTTGCATCAGCCAACAGCCCCTCATACTAGGGCTTTACACCTTAAATTTAACTATTGGCATAACACTGACTTTCAGGAGGAAACGAAATTAGTATCTAATCTCACATTCAATACTATACCAAAAGTTTTATGACTCCAGGTTTACTATATCTTACTAAAAATATATCCCTCACTCTAAATAAATACTTATTTTAAAATTAAGTAGGTAGACCTAATTAAACGCAAGATTGGCGTAGCCGGAAAAAGCTCTCAAAGCCTTACTATAAGCCTATCTTCGGCTACGCCAATCTTAAATCTATTATACGTTTATTTTCGCCCACCTACTTAACCCTTCAGCTACTACTATTTTTTTGAGCAACCATATCTACCTTAAAGACCTGACTAAATAAGCCTTAAGGATGGGGATAGATAGTTAGTTAAAAAATAATATGAAGTTATATAACAAATGCTTTGATTCTTTTTTAAACAATAACAAAAGGTTACAGAACACCATGATTACTCCAAAAGATCTTGAACAAATCACCAGTTATTTAGTTAAGAGTTTATCTGGATATGAAGTTATTCCTGCTAACTGGGGATGGCATATTCATCAAGGCGATACATACTGTGGGAAGCTGGAATATCAAAGAGCAAAAGGATGGCAAGGTAAAGCTTTAAGTTATCTTCCTAGTGAGATCCGTAAACAACTGCATAATTTAGCAAAATAACTCTACTTTTAAAAATATACTTTTGGCACGCATTCATTAGTTTTAATCCTCCACAATCCTCCCCGAATATTTGGGGAGGAATTGTAATTTATTGAGGGATTTTGTTGATATAACAATCAGTAATTAAGACATTCCTAACTCTGTTAAAAATTGTAGAGAGCGAATTACCAATAATTTAGCCTGACAAGTTGAGAACACAAGAGCATTCATATATATATGTAGATATTTTTACCCTAAATGAAGGGTTAACTTAATTTAAACTTGTCAAATGTAATATCATGTAATGCTTGCTGAGTAATTGTTGCAGCCATCAACCGCAAAGTAAGGAGAATCTATAACAGTGGCGATCGCATGAACTCTACTACCCTACGCTAAGGTAGATCTAAGTCAGGTATGGATTTTTAACTAAAAATTTTTTATGCAAACTCCCTCACAGAATATTACCTCTGCTTGGCGGAAGTTAAGAAATCATGAGATTACTTGCGAACAAGCCTTAAAAACTTTGGTAGACGAGCAGGGTAATGTAGCCTTAAAACTACTTGACAGGGAAGTTACTTACCGCTTTTTTAAGCACTTTCCAGACAAAAATATTTTACCACCGTTGATTCCTCTACTGCTTTGGCGTGGCTCCTACTATCTTGGAAGCCCTACTGCGGTTGAATTAGAGTTGATTAGGGAACTGAGCGATCGCACCTTAACTGAGATCAAAATTATTCCCGTTAGTAAAAAAAGTTATAGTACCTGGCAAAACATCCAAAAAATTGATTCCAAACTGCAAAGCAGTTCTCAATCAATCAATTCTATCAGCCGTGAGCAAGAACAAGAAGATATCAGCGAAGTTACAGAAGTATTCCTTTCTCAATCTGTTGATCAAATTGCTCGCATTAAAACCCTAATTGCAGCAGCATTGCGTAACCGTGCTTCAGATGTCCACTTAGAGCCAATGACAGAAGGATTAAGAGTCCGCTATCGCATAGATGGTGTATTACGTGATATTACCAAACTTCCTCTAGAAATTAGCCGTAAGGTGATTGTTGCCCTGAAAGTTATGTCTGAAATGGACATTGCTGAAAGTAGGCGACCACAAGATGGACGTATTAGCGAGAAATATAATAGCCCTGAAGAGGCGGAACAGGGTATGGATTTGCGGGTAAGTACCCTTCCCTGTGTTGGTGGCGAAAAAGTAGTAATTCGCTTATTGCCTCGCCAAAACCCGTTTACTGATATGAATAAATTGGGATTTGCTCCCGAAGCAATGCAAACTTACAGTGGTTGGTTACAGCAACCGCAAGGAATGATTATTATTACAGGACCTACGGGTTCTGGTAAAACCAGTACGCTGTATACCAGTTTGCAAGAAGTAGCAACAGAAGAAGTAAATGTCGTTACAGTAGAAGACCCCGTAGAGTATGTATTGCCACGCATTACCCAAACTCAGGTAAATGAAGCAGCAGGAATGACCTTTGCTGCTGGGTTACGCTCGATTCTGCGCCAAGACCCAGACATCATTATGTTAGGGGAAATTCGCGACAAAGAAACAGCAGAAACAGCAGTACGCGCGGCATTGACAGGACACTTAGTTTTAACTACTCTACACACTAACGATGCTCCAGGCGCTATTCCTAGATTAAAAGATATTGGCCCTGATCCAAGTTTAATTAGTGATGCTTTGTTGGGAATTGTTGCTCAACGTTTAGTACGCCGAGTTTGTCTTCATTGTGCAGAACCTTACAAACCTACTGAAGCAGATTTAAGAGTATTAGGATTAGATCCCAAATATGCTAATCGAGATACCTGGAAACGTGGCAAAGGTTGTCCTAAATGTTTTAATTCTGGCTATTGGGGACGAGAGGCAATTGTTGAGTTGCTGAATGTCGATGAGACAGTGCGAGAGATTATTTATGATGGAAGTATGACTCAGTTAAATAGATATCTTAAGGAAATCAATTTTGTTTCTTTCCGCATATCAGCTATTGAAAAAATTACGACAGGAGCAACTACAATTGAGGAAGTATTGCGAGTTTTACCACTTAGTACATTTTCCCGTAATCGTAAGCTTAGTCCATCCCCTACAATAGAACAATTTAGTTCAACTATTAAAAACTAAAATGAATCAATAGCTGTGCATTGAAAGTCTTTCGATGCACAGCTACTTTGTCAGATAGGTAATTAGAGTTTTATGGGATAAATGGGCTTTTGTATTTTGTTTTAGCGGAAGAGGGAAAATGGCATAAGCGCAGCCAGTCGCAGACATCGCACTCATTTAGTGACACAGCAATTTTCCCCATTAGTTACCTAATTCCTACCGTCTGGTAATCTCTAGAGAAGCCGAAGTTGAAGAGTTAAGACCGCCATATCCAGTTAAACCAGCAACTATGTTTGTACCATCCACAGTTACGCTACCCGACACATTTGCTTGTCTATCAGAACCAATTGATCTATATTTAGATGAGTAACCAGCCCCTTGATAATGATAGCGGGTGTTACCACGAGAAATATCACCTGTACCAGTCCAATTAATATTTACATCCGTATTTTTTGTAGTGCCTGTAAAAGGATCGGTAATGGTAAATGTACCAGTTAAATTGGCTGAATCAAGTTGTTTGTTTAATGTGGATGTAAAATCATTAGATGAGCCGTAACCCTCGGAATAAACACCTGTGCAGAAGTTCTGTTTCCAATAATAGAGATATGCTTGTTTTTGAGGAGTTGGCGCACCAGAAACTTTAGTAACGCTGTCAGCAGCAGAAACATATACACCAGTAGTATTACACCTATCAGATTGCTCAAAGTTGGCATAAGCACTTTCTCCCTTAACTTGGTATTTATAAGTAGTTGCAGCCATTGCAGGTAAGCTCATACTTAATACAACTAAAGCAGTTCCTAAGCCTAACATTAATTTTTTCATTGTTTTTATCTCCGTGTTTTCTCTTAAGTAATTACACAAGTAGAGAAGACTGCTTTTCGTAAAAAGTTCTGATTCTTTTATGTAATTTCCCTAAGTGATTATTTTGTAATCATTTCGGAAACAAGGAATATGTAGGTGTAGTATTGAGGTATAGCGATCGCACTTTACCTACCCCACAAGCAGAAATCAACATATAGATCTAAGTTTTTGATCAAGTTGATTTAGTATTCAGAGGTAATCCGCTTGGGCTGTCGAGTGCGATCGCGGCTTCTTCATATACCTGCTGCATTACTAAAAATTTACATAAAATTAAGTGTTATAGCTATAAATAACCACAAAAATGAAAGCAGTATTAATGACAGCACCAGGAAACCCCGAAGTGCTGCAACTTCAGGAAGTACCCGACCCCAAGATTGAAAAAGATACAGAAATCCTTGTGCGTCTCCGCGCCGCGGGAATCAACCCCATTGATACCAAACTCCGCAAACGTGGTACATTTTACCCCAATCAAATGCCAGCTATCTTAGGTTGTGATGGTGCTGGAATTATAGAAGCAGTTGGTGCAAACGTCCAAAAATTTCAAGTTGGCGATGAAGTTTATTTCTGTCAAGGTGGACTAGGTGCAAAAACAGGTAACTATGCAGAATTAGTAGTAGTAGATGAGCGATTTGTAGCACGTAAACCTGCCTCAATCTCATTTGCAGAAGCAGCCGCCGCACCTTTAGTTTTAATTACCGCTTGGGAAGCATTATACGATCGCGGACGCTTAGAAGCAGGACGTAAAGTGCTGATTCATGCTGGTGCTGGTGGTGTTGGTCATGTGGCAATTCAACTTGCTAAACTGCAAGGTGCAGATGTTTGTACTACCGTTGGATCAGAAGAAAAAGCTGAATTTGTACGCAACTTAGGTGCAGATTATCCCATCCTTTACAAGCAAACTGATTTTGTCCAAGCTACTCTAGACTCGACTAAAGGAGAAGGAGTTGATCTTGCTTTTGATACAGTAGGCGGTGACATCTTTACCCAGACATTCCCAGCAGTAATGGTATATGGTGATATTGTGACAATTTTAGAGCCAGATTCCTCTACTAATTGGAAAGTTGCCAGAAACCGTAATCTACGAATTAGTTTAGAACTAATGCTGACACCGATGGCAGAAGGAATGGTATCAGCGCAGCAAGATCAAGCCAAAATATTAGAACAATGCGCTGGTTTAATTGATGAAGGTAAACTGAAAATTCACCTGAGTAAAACTTTTCCCTTAGAAGCCGCAGCCGAAGCTCATAAATTACTAGAAGTTGGTTCAACTACAGGCAAAATAGCCTTAATTATTGACTAATTTTTTTGTGCGATCGCATAACATAAATGTAGAGACGTGAAATTTCGCGTCTCTACATCCCCTATATGTAGCGTGACCATCTTGGTTACTGGCTTTGATGCGTAAGTCCTAACTACTAAACTTTTGCTTCTAAAGACTTAAGGAATTCCGTATTGACTCCAGATTCACGAGTCAAAGCAACTTTACCAGTACGAGCAATTTCACGAATTCCAAACTTATTCAAAACTTGGACAATCGCCACAATTTTCCCAGGATCACCCACAACTTCTAATGTTAGTGAGTCTTCTGCTACATCTACCACACGAGCGCGAAAAATTTGAGAAAGTTCCACAACTTCTGAGCGATTGGAAGCAGTTGCATTTACCTTAAGCAACATCAACTCCCGCTCAACGCAAGGTATGGTGGTAATATCTTGTACCTTCAGCACATTGATCAGCTTGTAAAGCTGCTTAGTTAGCTGCTCAATTACCCGATCATCTCCAGTCACCACCATTGTAATGCGGGAGATGCCGACTTGTTCGGCGGGACCAACAGCCAAACTTTCAATATTAAAGCCACGACGAGCAAATAATCCGGCAATGCGAGTGAGAACACCCGCTTCATCTTCGACCAAAACCGAAAGAGTGTGTTTCATTACTTAAAACAAAAGCAATCATCTGCGATACTAATACGCTCAACACGCAATGGTGTTAGTTTTTTATTCTATCGTGACCACGAGCAATCAGAACTTACCTATTTTCAAGGTGGAATTAGCAACTGAAGTTAAGCCACTTGACCGTTGAGGTATACCTAAAGACTTAGGTGCTGCAAAAGCTTAAATCTTTTGATTAGCAGATGTTCTCAATTCTGCTGGCAAAGCATAATAGGTAGGATTAAACTTTTTTGGAGTAAAAAAAATTATGGGTTGGCTACAAAGACTGTTTGGAATGGGTAAGCCTCAGAATGCTCAAGTCAATGCGACACCCTCAGCTTCCTATCAAGCGCCTGCGGGAGCAGACAGCAATCAGGTTTCCCCAGAAAGAGTGGGATTAAATGGAGAATACGATCAAAGCGGTCTTGCAAAGCGCGTAGCTCTAGCTTTCGATCAAGATCAAAATTTGGGCGATATTGATACACTTTGGGTGGCTCAGACTGGCAGCACAGTTGTTTTAAAAGGAAAAGCCCCTGATCAGCAAATTCTTAACCAGATGGTTTCGATCGCCCAAAGTGTAGATGGCGCAACTGACGTTGATACCAATCAAGTTGAGATCGGCTAGGCAGTTTTCCCCCTGTATGGGTACTAAAGTTGCCACATAATCTTGAGTTAAGCACCTACACTATTAGGACTTACGCACCGCAAGCCTGAAACCTAGATCCCCCCTACCCCCCTTAATAAGGCAGGGCTGTTTCATTTTCCAAGGCAAATTCTTAAAGAAAGAGCGATCGCTACCTGATAAAATCACAGTGATCGCTCTTTTTTTTTAATAAAATCATGCTTGTTAGTCTAATAGAACACTTGAAGAAAGTCAAGGATTTTCGTAAAAGTCAAGGAAAAAGACATCCCTTATGGATAGTATTATTAGTAGTAGTTTTAGGGATGATGTCAGGGTATCAGGGCTATAGAGAAATTGGGCATTTTGTAAAATATGAGCAAAGGAATCTGATTAATAACTTGGAAATATTTACGGAAAGATTACCATCTTGTGCAACTATAAGAAGGGTAATGATGGGCATGGACTGGCAAAATCTCAGCGAAGTTTTTAATCAGTGGGCTAAAGAAAACTATCCGCAAATAGATGAAACAGACTGGTTGGCAATTGATGGAAAAAGTTTGAGAAGCACAGTAACAAACTATGCAGATAAATCGCAAAATTTTGGGGTAATAGTTTCTGTATTTAGTCAACTAACAGGATTAGTGATAGCCCTGAGTAAAATCGAGAATAAAAGTAAGTCAGAAATTGCCGAAGTTCAAGATATAGTAAGGAATTGCGGTTTTAAAGGAAAAGTAATAAGCGCCGATGCGCTGCATTGTAATCAAACTACAACTAGAGCAATTATCAAAAGTCAAAATAATTATTTAATTGCTTTAAAGAAAAACCAAAATAAATTGTATGAGCAAGTAAAAACTTTAACAAATATGATTGAGCCATCCAGCCGATGTATCACTAAAGAACAAAGTCATGGACGACAAGTAACTCGAGAAGTAACAGTTTTTAATAATATTATTAAATTGAAAAACTGGTCACATATTCAAAGCTTGATTAAAGTAGAACGCTGGGGATGGAGAGGAAGCTCACCATATCAAGAAACAGTTTATTACATCAGTAGCATGAGCGCAGATGCGGAAACGTTTAACCAAAGAATTAGAGGGCATTGGCGAATAGAAAATCAAGTTCACTGGGTCAAAGACGTAATTTTAAATGAAGATAAAATGAAAATTCATCAAATTCAAGCAGCTACTAATTTTTCCATTTTAAAAACAATAGTTTTGAATCTTTTTCGCGGCTTGGGTTTCATCTCTATAACCGAGGGAAAAAGGTGGTTAGGTAATCACTGGAACAAACTGCTCATTATGACGGAAGAATTGACTTAAAATTTGAAAATTATCAGCAGTAGTTTTCGTTAAAAAAATAACTTAAGAGGAGCTTCAAGCCTGATGGGATAAAGCATCGGAAAATTTATGCTGTGTATAGAGTTAATCTATCAAGGAATAATTAATTAAAGTTATATTAAACATTAGTGCTAAATTTTAATTTGATAAATAAAAAAGATTTAGAGTCAATGTTGGAAATATAATTCTGGAAAATGAAACAGCCCTGCCTTAATAAGGGGGGGAATTTGCAAGTCCCCCTTTTTAAGGGGGATTTAGGGGGATCTCTTCGTAAGCCCTGACTATATTGCTTTTAGCAAGTAGTGTAGGCTTGCTAGATTCCATATACTTAACATCAAGCCAGTCGAGTAGAATTTGATTAACTTGCTCTGGGCATTCATCATGTACACAGTGACCAGCATTATCTACATTCACCAGTTGCAGGTTGGCGTTAAGCTCTACAAAACGACGCGATAAACTCTGTGGAATCATCCGGTCTTGATTTCCCCAAATCAACAGCAGAGGAATTTCTAAGTTGGGGAGTAAGGTCTTAACGCTTGGCGCAAAGTCTGAGCCAATCATTGCCTTGAGGATTGCACCAAATGCCGCCGCCGCACCTCTGTCTTGGGCGGGTCCTGTAAGAATGTCTACGAGTTCGTCGCTAATTGCTGCTGGGTTAGAATAGGCGATCGCAGCCCATTTTCGCACAACTCCAGGGCGGCGTACCAAGTAAAACACATTTTTGAGCAGCAGTGGTGAAGCAAACAAACCTTCTATTGCAGCTACAGCAGGTCGCATAAACTTAGGAATAGCTTCTTCTCTAGCTGACATATCTGGCAAGCCAATCATCACAACACTTTTCACCATTTCTGGATGCGCTGCTGCTGCTGCCAAACATACCAAAGAGCCAATAGAATTCCCTATTAATACTATTGGTTGCTGAATAAACGTCCGCCAAAAGTCGTATACTTGCTCTACCCAAAGGTCAATTTTATAGTTTACCTGCGCTTTGCGAGATGCACCAAATCCCAACATATCCAGCGCATAAACATTGTGATTTTGGCTTAGTGACACCATATTTTGTCGCCAGTGTCCAATTGATGCGCCAAATCCATGTAACAGCAGCACTGGTGTGGTTTTAGCATTTAACTGGGATGCACGGATATATGTATAGCGAGTTTGCCAACCACGCCAAACCCAATCCCGTTGACTTCCCACCTGCTCGTGCCAAGGTTTAATTTTTGTCACAGCCACCTTAGACAATTAACAATTATGGTGCTTGGGTTCGTCTTCCCAGGATGTATATCATCACTGTTGACGCTTTTTAGTTCCCCTACTACCTAGTATAGGTATGCAGGAGTGTTTACTGTGCGATCGCATTGAGCTAGAATAAGACTAGCTGAATTGTGCCAAATTATTATTTTTAGCAATGTTTTGTTAGCTTACTAACAAACCCATACAAAAAATGGCTCATAATCAGTAGAATGGCAAGTATAAGTAATATAAGCCTGGTTTTGTTTTACATAATTGTTAATACCTGTGATTGAAAAAAGACGCACTCGCGATCTACCCCAAATCAACGAAAGAATTCGGTTTCCCACAATTCGTGTCATAGATACGGCGGGTGAACAGCTAGGTATCCTAACGCCTCAAGAAGCTCTGCGCCTAGCTGAAGAAAAGGACTTGGATTTAGTCTTGGTAAGTGACAAGGCTGATCCCCCTGTATGCCGGATTATGGACTATGGCAAATATAAGTTTGAGCTAGAGAAAAAAGCTCGCGAAGCCAAGAAAAAGCAGCACACGGCTGATGTCAAAGAAGTCAAGATGCGCTACAAGATTGAAGAGCATGACTATCAAGTGCGTGTGAATCAAGCAGAGCGTTTTCTCAAAGCTGGAGATAAAGTCAAAGCTACTATTACCTTCCGAGGTCGGGAAATTCAGCATAGTGACTTAGCGGAAGAATTGCTAAAGCGCATGGCGACAGATTTGCAAGAAATGGCTGAAGTTCAGCAAGCGCCTAAAAAAGAAGGTCGCAATATGATGATGCTGCTGTCTCCTAAAAAATAGCTTAGTGGTGAGCAGGGATGAGCATTGTCCCGATAGACGACAAAATATTAATTAAGAATCAAAGGCAAAGATAAACATTTTTGCCTTTTTATTTTTTCTGATAGCCTTGCTAATTATGATCAGCAAGGAGAGGCTACGCTTATAAACACAAGTACCGCATGAAAATGCAAACACGCACTTATTTTAGGGGCGGTTGGGGGCAGGGGTTTTTACGGTGGGTAAATCTGCGTCCAGAAGAAAGTGAACGAACTTTATTAATGTTCGCTTTTTATACGACAACATCAATAGGGCTACTGTGGTTAGAAACTAGCGCGACAGCTTTGTTTTTGAAACAGTACGGCGCTGAGTTGTTGCCTGTAATATATATTGCTAGCTCAGGTTTAGGATCAGGGTTAGGTTTTTTCTATTCCAGGTTACAAAAAACTCTACCACTGCGATCTGTATTAGTGGCGATCGCTATATTAATGGGAGTGCCGCTATTTTTATTTCGGGTAGGTTTACAAGGCAATTATGTAGACGGTGTGATTGTTTTGGCAACAGTTTTTCTGTTACGCCTATGGATGGATGCGACCACTGTTCTTAATGATCTTAACACCTCAATTACAGCTAATCAATTATTTAATATTCGTGAGATTAAGCGCACTTATCCATTAATTAGTAGTGGTTTGTTAGTAGCAGATGTAATTAGTGGTTTTTCATTACCTTTGCTACTGGTATTAGTATCACTCCAAAACATCATTATTTTGGCGGGCATTATGATGTTACTGGGGGCTGGTATTTTATTTTATTTAACAAGGCGTTACCAGCAGTCTTTTCCTGATTCCCCAATGCGGAATCTAGAAGATTTACAGCCAGAATTCAAATCACGACGGGTAGGTGGCACATTACAGCGTTATGTAATTCCGCTATTTGCTTTCTTTATTTTGGGTCAGGTTTTATTTCTGGTAGTGGAATTTCAATATCTTAGCCAACTGGAACGAAACTTAGATGCTAGTGCGATCGCAGGTTTTTTGGGCATATTTAGCGGAATTTTAGGACTGTTTGAACTAGCGACTCAGTGGTTTCTTTCTAGCCGACTAATTGAGCGGCTAGGAGTATTTGTGGCTGCAATGTTATTACCTATCTGCGTGGTAATTATCGGGGTGATCACATTTGCAGCAACAAGTTTTTTACCACCCTCAATCAGCATCTTGGGTTTAATTACCCTTACCCGTCCATTTAGCTTATTTATTGGCGTAGTCTGTCTTAAATTTATCGACGAATTGTTGCGTTATACCCTGATAGCAAGCACAGGAGCAGTATTATTTCAGCCATTGCCAGAAAGCATTCGCGGTTCAATCCAAGCGATGGTACGTGGCATTGCCGAGACACTCTCCACTGGCGTTACAGGGATCGGTATTTTAGCCATTATTGGGCTATGTTACTGGGCGTTTCCCAATTTACCAAAAGTTGCCCAAGATCAACTACAAGGCAATGTGTTTGTAGGCATCATCGTATTAGTTGCTTTAGGGTGGCTGGTAACTGCTTGGTTATTACGTTCAAGCTATGTGAACTTGCTGGTTCAGAGTGCTGAACAAGGGCGCTTGGGGTTTTCTGATGTTGATCTGCGAGCTTTTAAACGTGCTGTGATCGAAGTTTTAGAGCAACCAGGTAAAGAGGGAGATAAACGCTCTTGTATTCAACTTTTATCTCAGATTGATCCCCAAAACACAGGTGAAGTTTTAGCTCCTTTATTACCGAGATTTACACCGAGTTTGCAACGTCAGAGTTTGGAAGTGATCCTAGAATACCCTAACCCTGATTATTTAAAGGATATCCAAGCTTTAATTGCCGAGCAACTATCACCAGAGGTGCTGGCTCTAGCATTGCGATATATCTGGTTAGCGGAACCAGAATTGGATATTAGTACTTTAAAACCTTATTTGCGACCAGAAGTAGATCCAACTGTGCGGGGAACAGCCGCCGCCCTGATGTTGCGTCGAGGAAATACCGAAGACAAGGCTGAAGCTACCAATACCTTACGGCGGATGCTGACGCATAAACGAGAACGAGAACGGGTGATGGGTTGTCGCGCTTTAGGAGAGGCTGATTATTTGCAGGCGCTACGAGTTTATGTAGCTGATTTATTGCAGGATGAATCTTTGCGAGTGCGTTGCGCTTTACTGGAGGTAATTGGTTCGACGCGCCAAGAAGAATACTATCCTTCCCTGGTGCGAGGGTTGTACTACAAATCTACCCGCGAGGCTGCAAGTCGTGCTTTGGTAAAACTGGGAGATGAGGCGCTTCCTTTGCTGAGTGAATTAGCAGAAGACAGCCATAAACCAGATTTAGTGAGATTTTCAGCTTTAAATGCGATCGCTACTATTAGTACACCAGCAGCACTGACTCAACTAACCTCTCAGTTGATCACCAGTTGGGGAACAACCCGCCGTAATCTGTTGCGTATCCTCTTAAAAATGCCTGGTGAAATTGGCATTGACGCTGTACTAGATAGATTAGGGCGCAGTGGAGTGGAAACTTTTATTGAGCAAGAACTACTGTTATTGGGTCAGATTTATGCGGCACAGGTGGATTTAGAGCAAATAAACGCAGAAACACTTTCAACTAAGTTAGAGCCAGATTTGAGGCTGCAATCTTATCAAGAAGCACTCTTACTGCTGCAACGGGCGCTCTTAAATTTGGAATCGGATGTGATAGATCGTTGCTTTTTGCTAATGAAGTTTCTTTACCCGATTGGTGCAATCCAAGCAGCTTCATTTAATCTTAAGTCTGATTCTCGCTCTAATGTAGCTGTAGGGTTAGAAATTTTGGATAATACTCTCGATTTGCCAACAAAACAAGTTTTGTTGGGTATTTTAGATCAACATCCATCAGCAGAAAAACTGGAGATTTTAACGGAAATTTTGCCTTATAAACCAATGGCTCCGAGCGATCGCCTGCGTCGATTGTTGGAGTTACGCCATTTTCTGTCAGAATGGACGCTGGCTTGTTGTTTCCATTTGGCACGCGCCGCTCACTGGAGTCTCACCACAGATCAGACACTTGTCTGTCTACGTCATCCCACTGGGTTTGTGCGCGAAGCTGTGTTGGCTTATTTGAAGGAAGCTTCACCCCGCGCTCTCTTAGAATTATTGCCAGTGTTAAAAAATGATCCAGATCAAATCGTAGCAGCGCAAGTTCAGCAGATGATGGTAGATCTTAGTAATTAATTATTATCAGTGATGAGTTGAACAAGTTGATGTCATCAAAGCTCAAAACTTAAATTTATATGTTAAGCAGTGTTGAGCGGCTATTATTTATCAGGGCTGTCCCGATTTTTCAAGAACTTCGGGATGATTTTTTAGTCAGGCTGGCTTCTGTAATGGATGAGCTATCTTTTCCAACCCAGCACACAATTTTTACACAAGGGCAGGAAGGGCGATCGCTTTATATTGTGGTGTCAGGTAAGGTGCGGGTACATATAGGCGATCGCGATCTCGCACAACTGGAACAAGGTGCGTGTTTTGGTGAGATGTCTTTGTTTGATGCAGAACCGCGATCGGCTTCTGTGAGTACTATCGAACCATGTGACTGTCTCATGCTGACACAGTTGCAACTCTACGACGCAATTGATGAAACCCCAGGAATTGCGGTCAATATCATCCGTTTGCTCTCTCGTCGCATTCGGGAATTGAACCAAAAGAGCAATGCCCTAGAAGCAAAAATTCAAGAGCAAGATTTAAGTACAAGTGGTAGTAATTAGAAAAATAGGGCAAAAAGGCAACAGTAGTAGTGTGAAATAACCTGTCAGTTATCACCTTGCTTGCGATCGCCCCATCTGCCTATCTATATAAAATTAATAATTTTAGAGTAGGGAAGTAACTAATTACCCGCCATATTGCCACCCAGTACTTTCTAGTAATAGTGGCTCACCCTCACGGTGAACACCAGCGCTGAGGACTTCACCAACATAAACAGTGTGATCGCCATGCTCTACACTACCGACAACCTTGCATTCTACATAACCAAGAGAGTCGGAGATGATTGGGCAACCAGTTTCTTGTCCTATATAAAATTCCACATCTTCAAACTTATTACCAACACGGCGTTGAGGTTTGAAGAATTTTTGCGCTAATTCTTTTTGCCCTGCTTCTAAAAAGCTCATAGCAAATACACCGCTAGCTTTGATCATTGCGTGTGATCTAGAATCTTGCTTCACACAATTAACAACTAACGGTGGTTGAAAGGATGCCTGCATTACCCAACTTGCAGTGAAGCCGTTGACATCCTCTCCATCCTTGACACCACAGATATAGAGTCCGTGTGGAATCTTACGCAGAATTGTCTTTTTGGCTTGTTCGTCTAGCAAGGATGTACCCGCCTGATGATTACTACAGTTGTTAAGTTTAGCAAGATACCACGTCTTAAATTACCAGTCTTTAGTGGTAGCCCTTCTGAGATGATTAACAAAGCTTAAATAGCAGAACCCCACCCGTCAATAATAGACAAGTGGGGTTCAAAGTTAAAAAATAATTATTTTTCTATATAGCTTTTGGCTAGTCATCTGCTCGATATATTTTTAATATACAGATCACCTGCTTAGGTATTGCTCGTAAAAATTACCTAACTTTTACTAAGGTTTCAGAATTATTTGAGTATATTTCCTGAGAGTAGAGATGCACGCCGTAGTTGAGCGTCTAGTATACGTATTTTAGAAATCCTTACCGATAAACTGCGATCGCAATTCCTTAAAAATTCGTTATTTTTGCGGATAGCGACACATTTCTTAATCATCCCACGGACATAGTATACAATCTGTATTAAGTTATACAAATACGTATACGCGATCATATACACCTAGCTGAAACAATAAAAATCATACCCATAGAACCTTGATAGAAAAACGGTATAACACTCAACTAAACCCAGGAGAAAAAGAATATGCAACTTATCTACGGGGGACACATCTATGAATATACTCCTCCTGCTGTTAAACCCTACAGTAAGCCTCGTGCTTTAAATTGGCGCTATCAGGTTCCAGGGGAAACCTATGGTGATACAGGAATCTCTGCGTCCTACTCTCAACCACGTACTATCAACTGGCGTTATCGCATGGTCTAAATGCAGAGCTATTTACAAAATTTTTCAGCTAGACTACTGATTGAGTATTCGCCTCTAAATTCAATCCAAGTGGCAATAGCACAAACTCCTAAACCTTCCTGTGCTACGTTTGTGCAATCCCAATCAGTTCAACAAACTTACAAAAGAGATAGCCCCTTAGAAGGATTATTGGCTATCTCTTTATTTGGTTTCATTGCTTTAGGATTAATAGGATATAAAAAGTATTATATCTTTCGCTCAACCTTACTCAACCGTCAAAGAGTTCAATTAGAGAAAAACTGGAAGATTAATATTTAAATATATCGTTTATCCTAAAAGATGTCATTAGGTAGCAACACATTTTAACACACATTTAGTAATAACTGGAGAAGTATATATTTCTACTATTTTACAATTCAAAGATAACAACATTTAATCGAGAAAGCGTTGCCTGAAGCAACTATTAACCGTGTTAGTAACTCTATAATCAGGCATCAAATAAATTTTAAATATAGAGAATGGTAAGCGTAAATGGGTTTGCAATAGACGTACTTTACGAGCCTTGGGATTTGATTATAAAGACGCTAATTAAATTTATTTTGATGAGTATATTAAGTTGTACACTCAAAAAAAAATTACAGCAGCAACAAATTAGCCCCCAGCCATTGCTAGGAGCTAAACATTTTGTACAAGAATTTTATTTGCTATCTAGATGGAGCAAGAGGACTCCCGTTACAATCGCTTCGATTTAACGGGAGATGAATTGCGACCAGTATAGCAGGAGTCAGGAGTCAGAAGTCAGAAGTCAAGCCCTTACTGTGACTGGATTTGAGATTGAGAGAATGCACTAACCGCCTTGGCGACTGCTATATATAAACTGAGCGAAGCGCGGATCATCTACACAGTTGACTTATCTTTGTAGATATGATGATCATGGGAGGAGCAACAAAGGTCGAAGTATGCTGACTTGTAATTATCAGTTCAAGTTAAAACCAAACAAACGGCAAGTTTTCGAGATAGAGCGTTACCTCGATGCTTGCCGTAAAGTTGGGAATTTTGCCTTGGCTGAACGTAAAGATTGGTCTAATTCGCGTAAAAACAACGTGGATAGATGCTCGTTGGAAAAAGAGTACATTATCCCTGCTGACGCGCCTTACCCTTGCTACAAATTGCAGTCAGCATCTTTGACATTAGCTAGGAAGGACAATCCTGATTTAAGCTCTGTTAATGCCCAAGTACTTCAACAGGTGTTACGGCAATTAGATCGAGCATTTGTTGAGATGAAATCTTTGAACAAAGGTTTCCCCAGATTCAAGAATAAATACAGGATGCGGTCTTTTGTCTTTCCTCAGTTCAAGACTAATCCAATTACCAATAATTATATAAAACTCCCTGGTATTGGACTGGTGAAGATGAGGCTATCAAGACCAATTCCGCAAGGTTTTATTCTTAAACAGGCAAGAGTAATCAGAAAAGCTTCTGGTTACTTTGTTAATATGAGCCTTGAGTCGGATGTTAATATACCTACACCTTTCCCTCACGGTAATCCGCTTGGAATAGACATTGGGCTTAATTACTTTGTTGCTACTTCAAATAATGAGTTGATTAAAAGACCTAGATTTTTCAATAAACTTCACCGTAAGCTGAAATTGCTACAGAGAAGGCTGAAAAATAAGCAACTGGGTTCTAATAATCGCCATAAATTAAATCAAAAAATAGCTAAAATACATCAAACTGTATCGGATACGAGAAAGGACTTTCACTATAAAGTAGCGCATCGCTTGTGTGACGACAATGGAATGATATTTGTAGAAGATATTGACTTGAGGGCGTGGTCTAGAAATATGCTTTGCAAGCATAATTTAGATGCAAGTTTTGGTCAATTCTTTGAGATATTATCTTATGTTTGTTGGAAACGAGATGTGTATTTTGCCAAAGTTAACAAGAACTACACTTCTCAGATATGTCCCAACTGTGAAGTTCATAAAGGTAAGAAACAATTAAGTGAAAGGACTCATACCTGTCCTGAATGCGGTTTTAGCTGCAATAGAGATTTTGCAGCTAGTTTAGTCATTAGATCTAGAGGATTAAATGCGGTCGGGCAGCCCGTATTCCAAAATGCTTGCGGAGATGGTCTGTCGGGGCTTGGGAGTAATCTCAGGCTAGACAAGAATCTGTGATGTAAGAATCTCCCGTCACAGCGCCAGCTTGACGGGAGAGTGTCAAGGAGTAGAATCTGTACCTGATTGGGTATCTGTTTGATTCTGTGTACCCTCAGAAGAATTAATGGGATTCGCTTTAGGATTAGAAGATGTGGATGTTTCTGATCTTTGAGTTGAAGATTGAGGAGGAGTAATGTTAACCGTTGTGTCTTGCTTAGGCGCAGGAGCCTGCTGGGGTGCTGAAGGCACTGGTATTACTCTGACATCAGTTTTGGGAGCGGCTGGCGCTACTTGCCGAGGAACGCTAATGTTAATATTAGGCGCACTTTGTTGAGGAGCCGAAGCTGGCTGTTGCGGTACAATTACCTGCGGTACTTTTTCAACTTGTCGTTCAATTACAGTTGTGCGATTTTGTGTTTCAGCAGACTGTGGTGAGGGTGAAGGTGAAACAGATTGAGGCACAATTATCTGTGTAGGAGCTTCTTCAGGTCTTTGATTCCAGAAGAATAGGGCAGCTAAACCTAGCCCAAGTAATGAAGCTATAGACAAACCAATTAACAAGCCACGAGCAGCATTGTTATTGTCACGAACTTCTAAAACTTCATCTTGCCGACGGCGTTCCAAAACGCGACCATGAACATAACCATCGCGATAGGAAGTAACTCTACCTGGCTCTACAAATTCCTCAGTAGGGATGTTGTCAGACTCATTGTAACGACCGTTACTGTCATTATCATTACGATTTCTTAGGTTAGCCATAGTTGCCGCCAAAAATTATTAATGTAATTTGGATGTAAAGAGATTTTTTTTAACTGACCAATCAATTATCAATTATCAATTTTTTCCCTGCTTACCCTGCGCGGAGGCGTTCTGGAAATCAAAAAGTTTTTCGTTATTTCAAGCCCACAAGTGAAGTTGGGAGGTAATTGATAATTGATAATTGTTTATTGTTGAGAGTCTGACGTACCTGAATCAGTACCCTGAGTTTGTGGTGTAGTTGGGGAAGTAGAAGTGCTAGTGTCGGGAGCTTGATTTGTAGGGCTTGGAACGTTGATGTTAATATCAGGGGCTTTTGGTGCTGTTTGTTGAGAAGCGGGTGCTTGTTGTTGAGGAATAGGAACTACTTCTCTAGTCTTTTGTATGGTTCTATCAATGATTGTGGTGTTTTTATCTTGAGTACGGGGTTGATTTTGAGGCTGACTACTATTAGGTACAGGTATAGGTAGAATCTGCGTCGGTGATTCTTGGCGTTGGTTCATAAAATAGAATGCAGCACCAGCCAAACCTAAAAGGGCAGCAATTAAAAGCCCTACTAGCAAACCACCCGCAGCACTATTATTTTCACGAACAACTAATCTTTCTTCGTCAAGACGACGTTCTACGGGATCGCGATAAATAGGCATAGCTTTTTATTAAACTCCTATTGGTAATTAAGCAAGTGATGAATTTAATTAGGTCTGTGATTTTAAGCAGATTTAGTAACAAACTTATTAGCTAATACAACTAATGTTCGTTTCTCTGACGATTATTAATTTAACTTTTAAAGTCGCAACAGTCACTCTATCCCTAGAATGGATTCTCTCCTCTCCCTAAAGATAGAAATTATATCCGGTTTTGTTAAATACTTATGATTAAGAGCGCAGGGGCGCAGGGGCATCCGAGCAGGGGGAAAGAGGGTTTTGAGGTTTTTGCAGAAAGATGGGGATTATCTAGCAGTTAGCGGTTAGCAGTAGGGGCGGGTTCACCTAGATTTAGGTATTTTACGGAGAGATCGAGGGCAAAACAACTGTAAATGTTGTGCCTACTCCTAAATCACTTTTGACATTAATACTGCCACCATGTAAATCTATAGCATTTTTAACAATTGCTAACCCCAAGCCAGTCCCAGATATATTGCCGACATTTTTAGCTCGATAAAATGATTGAAATAAAAGATTTTGATTTTCCAAAGGAATTCCAATTCCTTGATCGTGAACATAAAAAATAGCTTTTTCTTCCTGGTAATCAAGTTCAAAACGAACTGTACTTCCTGCGGGAGAATACTTAATGGCGTTTGACAATAAATTAATCAAAATGTGGCGTAATAATTTTTCATCCATGCAAAATGAGGGAGCTTCTAGAGTTGACAAAGATTCATTTAGGTTACTAATAAATATAATTTTGTGCTGATTTTTATCCGTAATTGCCATTTCTTCAGTAAGTTCTCGGCAGAATTGGTATAAATCAATTTTGTGTGGTTTAAATTCTATTTTTCCAGCTTCTACTTTAGCAAGAATCAGCACATCATTCAATAGCTCTGTCATGTGATTGACACTAGATTGAATACGATGCAAATAGGAAAGCTTTTTCTCTTCGGTATATTTATATCCATAATGCTCCAGCACTTCAGCCGCAGCTAATATGCTGGTAAGTGGTGTGCGAAATTCATGGGAAGCTATAGTAATAAAGTTAGATTTAAATTCGTTCAATTGCTTTTCTTTTTCTAAAGCATTTCTTATTTCTAACTCGGCTCGCTGACGTTCAGTGATGTCACGCGCTAAAGCAAGTATATGGGGCTGTCCATCTAATTCAAACTTACCTAGACTGACTTCAACTGGAAAGGTTGTTCCGTCTTTGCGTAGATGAAGTCCATTAAGAGTAATCGGAATACCAAAAGCCATTTCCTGCCATTTTTCAGCTATTTTATGTGAAAGAAAATTTATTTCAACATCAGCAAGGGTTAAATTTAATAGTTCCTCGCGAGTGTAGCCAAGGCTATCGCAGGCACGCTGGTTAACTGTAATTAATTTTCCTTCTGGATCGTGCAAGAAAAATGCGTCTCCAGCTTGCTCAAGTAGCTGTCTAAATCTTTCTTCACTTTTGCGTAAAGCTGACTCAGCGCGACTTCGTTGTATATTTTCTTGCTTCAATTTGTAGTTAGTTAACTTGAGTTCGCTAGTTCGTGAATCTACGCGAATTTTTAATTGTTCATTGATTTTTTTCAAGACTATTTCTGCTGTCTTGCGTTCCGTAATGTCCGCCGATATACCTAGCATTTGACAGATGTTACTATCAGGGGAAATTAAAGGTTTTTGAATAGTTTGAAACCAATGGGTCTTACCTGTAAAATCAGTAATTTTCTCTTCAAAAATAATCTGTTTTTGCAATGTTGCCATTGATTCTAGATCTGATTTAATAAGTTGTTCTACTTGCTGGCTTTTGCGATTAAAATCGGCATCAGTCTTGCCAATTAAATTTTCAATAGTTGTGCCATAAATATTTGCTACTGCTTGATTTGCTAAGGTAAACTTTCCTTGTCCGTCTTTAACAAAAATTAAATTCGGACTGGTATCAATTACTTGACGGAGAAAAGATTCTTGAGCTATTAGGGCGGCTTCAGCTTGCTTGCGTTCGATAAACTGACCAATTTGTCTACCAATGTCGGTCATTATTTGGAGTAAATTTTCATCTGGCTGACGGCGATCGCAACTGTAAAATTCAATTACACCTATAACTTGAGTGGCATTACAGATGGGAAAAGCCAAAGCTGTTTGCAATCCATCGGTAACAGCCGCACTAAGGCGAGGAAAGTTTTTAGCATGAGAAATGTCGGCAATCCAAGCAGGTTGATTATGTTGCCAGACGTAACCTGGTAAGCCTTCTCCAGATAAAAATGTGATTTTACTACTGTTATCCTCGAAATTAGTTGCAGACAGGGATAGTTGATGCCAGGAACTATGAAGGCGCAACTTTTGAAAATTAGGATCTACAAGCCATACCTGCCCTAAAACCCATCCTAATGCTTTGGCGATCGCTTCCAAAATCTGCTCGTATGCAGCATTAAGTGTCCCCGCCGTTTCTAAAATACGAGTGACGGCAAATTGCATTTGTTGGCGTTCTTCAGCTTGCTTGCGTGCCGTAATATCTCGCAGAGAAGCAAGATAAGCAGTTGAGCCTTCCCAAGTTGTTTCTACTACGCGCACTTCTACTGTTGGTGTATCTCCGTTGGGGCGAAGAATACACAGTTCTCTGGTTTTCCCTGGTGTTAGTGAATAACTAAATTTTTCTCCCAAAATTTCTTCAGCTACACAGCCAAACATAGCTTGCGCGGCGGGATTAATAAAACGTACAACTCCCTGAGTATCTAGAATGATCATGCCATCAACATTAGTGGCGATCATGTTGTAGAAATTAGTTTCACGGTGCTGTAATTCTTGGGTACGTGCTTCTAAGTTTATGCGTAGGCGGTTGCGTTCAATGGCATAGCGCATTCCACGAACTAACCATTTGCCATCCATTTCATCTTTGACTAGGTAATCTTGCGCCCCTTGTCTAACAGCTTGCACTGCCAGATGTTCATCGCTAAGATTAGTTAGCACCATAATTGGTATAGTAGGGGCAAAAACCTGCATTTGTAAGAGCGTATCTAAGCTTTGTCCATCTGGTAGAGATAAATCCAGCAAGACTAGATCACAATCATCTGAAGTTATATGTTCAAATGCTTCGCTTAGTTGCTTAACGTGCATTACCTTGAACTGTTCCGCACCAACATCTATCAGCATTTCTCTAACTAAGTGGGCATCCTCTGGGTTATCCTCTACTAGCACGATTTTATAAACTGTCGGCTGGAGATGATCAACAGTTTCGTAATAGTGCATATCAACTCTAAGTTTGCCTGCATTATGCTCAATATCTGGGCGATTGGAAGAAGATTGTAGGGGATTTTTGTTTTCAGTTCCGAAAGTTTCTTTCATTGGGAAGGTTGCAGTTAGATTAAGGTTGTGATCATGCTACACCCTACAGCAACAGGTACTTATTCTCTATCTAATTGGTGTCAAGCACAATGAAGCTGACAAATTTGAGTGTATTTTTATTATTCCCTCTGGCTAGTCTGTTATAACTAAGCGATCGCTGATTTCCGCTTTGAGGAAATTAGTGTAGGTGTAGCAGAGGCATTATTTGTAGGTGGTTAAATGTTAAATTCTATTAACTGTACCTTTTACGGGTTTGTCACAAAAAATTAACTAAGTCTTTCAACCTAATTCAACCTATTACCCTACCCCCAACAGAGTCTATGTCTCCAGGCAGTATGCCCTACGCGCAAATGCGCCGGAGCCTGATGAATTTGCGGCGAAATGCCGTAGAATATTCATCACCCGATAAAAGTGTACAATTTATAGTATAAAGTCAAGATGGAGTAGTTACATTCACTTTTAAAGATGAAGGTAAAGGAATTACCTTAAAATATCAACAATACTTATTTGAATTTTTCAACATAGCTACAAATGTCAGCAATATTACCCGAAATAACCTCAAGCTGACAATTGTTAATAATTCCGTAAAATTACCTAAGAGTGAGAGAGCAGTTATTAGTAAATTAGATCTTAGCTCAACATTTACAATCACATTACCGTTACATGATGAAAAAGATATTAGTAATTGAAGACGAGCAATCTGTTAGAGAAATTATTCTAGACATCCTTGATGCTGAAGGTTTTGATCCCATAGGTGCCGAGAACGGTCGTATTGGTGTGCAGACTGCTACAGAACATTTACCCGATTTAATTATTTGTGACATCATGATGCCTGAACTTGATGGGCGTGATGTGTTGTTGGAGTTGCGGCAACAACCAGCAACTAGCACAATTCCGTTTGTTTTTCTGTCAGCAAAAGCTGATAGGACTGATCTACGTCAAGGTATGGAACTAGGCGCAGATGACTATCTTACTAAACCATTTACCCGCTCTGAAATATTACAAACAATTCAGACGCGCTTAGAGAAAAAAGCGGCGATTGAAAAAGAGTCGCAGAAAAAGTTAGAGGAGTTGCGTAATCGTATTTCGCTGTCACTCCCTACAGAGTTACGCAGCCCCTTAAACAAAATTATTAGTTTATCAGAAGTATTTATTCACGAACATGGTTTGCTAGAACCACTAGAAGTTTTGGAAAAGGGAGAGCAGATTAATCAGTATGCTAGACAATTGTATAGAGTGGTTCAAAATTTCTTGATCGTAGCTAAATTAGAAGTATTAGCTACAAATTCTGAGTTGATTAAGTCACTTCGCAATCATCAACTGAGTGATCCACGAGCGGTGATTTCAGATGTGGCTACATATAAAGCTCAAGAAGTAGCTAGAGAAGTAGATTTAAAGTTAGATCTACAAGATGCTAATGTGCAAATTTCCGAATTAAAACTCAAGAAAATTATCGAAGAGTTAGTTGATAATGCTTTTAAATTCTCTGTTGAAAGAAGCCCTGTGAAAATTATGAGTAGCTATGAAAATAATAGCTATATTATCAATTTTGTGGATCAGGGGCGGGGCATGACTGCTGAAGAAATTGCTAATGTGGGTGCTTATATGCAATTTGGCGATGTTTCTGAGCAAAATGGCTCTGGTTTAGGGCTAACTATCGCCAAACGTTTAGTAGAATTACATGGCGGAGATTTGACTATCGAAAGTATACCTGGAAAACAAACTAATGTTCGTGTTGTTCTACCATGTGTCTGATGCTGAGTTGTATTAAGAGTCTATCCGAAAAGTCCTTTTAAGAGTATTTAACCGCAGATATAGCGCGTTAGCGCTTGCCGCAGGCTACGCAGATAAACGCAGATATTTAAGAGTGATTATCTATTTTTCGGATAGGCTCTAAGTATGTGGGTAAAATTAAACGTTACTAGCCATCGCTGGGGCTGGGTAAATTGTGACGTATGAATTTCACTATACGTTGATGTATGCTCACTTACTTAACAGATAATGAACTACCCCGCCCATCTAAGATGATGGACGAGGTTTCTGGCACTTCAACTGTCCAACTTGTTTCATACCTCCGCAGTTTTTGACAACTTTAGGGTTAGAAATAGAGGTCGAACATCCATGCTTGGCGAGGCTAGTTCCTAACCCCGTGCGTAAATACTCTGCACATACCTGCGCCGAAGCAAAATCTCGATCACAGGTATAGGTGCATTTTTCGCACTTATGAACTCGTTCTGATAAAGTCTTAGGCTTTACAAAATCGCATTTTGGACAGCGTTGAGAAGGTTTAACTTTTTGAGTAGGAATTTCTACAAAAACCCCTCCCGCTTCCTCAACCTTATACTCAATCGCTGACCGCAACATTCCCATTCCCACATCTAAGATAGAGCGATTCAGCCCTGTTTTCTGCTGTTTTCGCTTACTACCTTTTTTAGCTTTCTTGGTCATGTTTTTAAGGTTTAACTTCTCAGTAGCAACCATGCTATTACTGCTTACAATCTGTGCTGCTACCTTATGAATAAAATCTTGTCGCTGATTAGCGGCAATGCGTACTAATTTACTAACGCATCCATTCGCTTTTCTCCATCCTTTTGATGCTTTAATATGCTTCTTATAGTTAGGTGAACGTTTCCGCCGTTTCTGACGGTTAGCTTGTTTGATTTTGGTTTGTACTTGCTTTAAGTATCTAGGATTGTCGATGGCTACTTGTTCATATTCACCATCACCTAAATGAATCGCTCCCATTACTGCAATATTACAACCGAAATCCAAACCAATTAACCCAGAACCCGTTTCCCTAATCACATCACAAGCAACTGTAATTGATGCGTACCATTTCTGATTTCGGTAAACAATAGTTAAAGTAGTAGGATTGCCCCAAGTTCTCGATGAACCTCTCATCTGGACTTGTCCCAAATTGGAAATATCGAGATAACCATTAACACCATTAGTATGAGCTTTCCATCCACTATTACAGGGATAAGTCCAGCCAGAATAATGACGCAATGATTTAAATCTTGGATATTTTCCTAATCCCTGAAAAAACCGATTATAGGCAAAATCAACCCGTTTAATAGTTGCTTGTAAGGCGTGAGAACCTAACTCTTTAAATTCTGGTAATACTTGACGTATAACCTTAACTGCACGTTGTTGGTCGTAATAGCTAACACTTTTCTTATCCCGTTTATACGCAATTTGACGGTCACTTAATGCTTGGTTATATAACCAGCAGTGTAAACGTCGCCACTCAAACAATTTTGCCGTTTGAGCTTGATTTGGGTATAAGCGAAATGTTGTGCGTCGTGTTGCTATCATAGCTGGTATTGTAGCAACAATGTAGCAACATGACCAGAGAAAAAACTTTGCGTATAAGACTTGATGAGAAGGAGTGGCAGAAGTTGCATACTTATGCTGATAATAAGGGTGTCGCCATGTCTCATATCATCAGAGAATATATTCGTAGATTGCCTCAAGTAATGATTAAAAACCAAGACGAACCTGAGTAGTAGTTATCGGCTGCCCGTCCCTAACTCCGCCCATGATTACATGGACGAAGAATGCGGGACGGTTGAGTGTTCAACTAAGACACATTAGTACTTTTGAGTGGTTCAACTACCGCAGCAGGACCTACTAATGAGATATATGGTTCTATGAAATATTTACTAGCAACTTGTTGGATCATTTCGGGGGTAACTGCTTTAACTTCTTCCTGAAAACGGGTATCAAATTCAATTCCTAGTTTGATAGTTTCATACCAGCCAAATACTTGAGATAATTGTCCGTTGGTTTGTTTACCCAAGGCGTACTGACCTAACAATTTATTTTGGGATGCTTGTAGTTCATCGGGGGTTAGCTGGGTACTACAAAGACGTTCTACTTCGGTGCGTAAACCGGACATGGCGATCGCAGTATTTTCTGGTGCAGTACCCATATAAACTACAAACTGGGAAGTATCTAAGCGTGTGGGATAAAATGCCGATACTTCGTAAGCTAAACCGCGTTTTTCCCGCAATTCTACAAATAAGCGACTAGAAAGACCGTTCCCTAAATAAGTATTAATTAACTTTAAGGTAGCGTAATCAGGATTTTGTACTGGTGGCACTAAATACCCTAACATCACCATTGATTGCTGGGTTTCTTGGGCAGTAATTGTTGTTAAGGGTTGGGATATAACTGAAGGGAGATGTAGATCTGGTAAGGGTGTTTTGGGTGGTTGCCAATCTCCAAAAACTTCTTCTACCAAGGCAACTGCGTCTTCGGCTGTGATTCTACCAGCAATACTAATTACGAAATTATCTGGGCGGAAATAAGTTTGATGGTAGTCCTGTAAGTCAGCACGGTTAAGCTTAGATACGCTGGCTTCTGTACCTAAACTGGATAACCCGTAGGGATGTTGCGGGTACATTGCCTGTCTTAATTGGTCAAATGCGATCGCACTTGGTTGTTCTTGCTGAGAACGAATAGCTTGGATAGTTAGACGTTGCTCTAATTCTACTTCCTCTGCTGGAAAAGTAGGCTCGCGCAATATTTCTGCTGCTAAATGCAGCATATCTGGAAAATCAGTAGAAACCGTCTTAATGCTTACTTGAAAATAATCTGTAGCTGCATCAGTACCCAAACTAGCGCCAACTGACTCCACCCGTTCAGCAATTTCCATAGATGACAGCTTTTGCGTACCTTTAGTAATTACTGCTGATAGCAAGTGACATAACCCAGCTTTTTCTCTAGCTTCGCAGCAGCTACCGGAGCGAATAAAGATACGACCAGCAATAATATCAGCAGCAGGATTTTCTACTACCAGTACTACAATGCCATTATCTAAAAGAGTGCGATGGATCGTTGTTTGTTGTTGTTGCCGTATGACGTTGGAATTAATTTGAACCATTATAAAAAATAAAGAGTAAAGGTGTTAGCTGGTCATCGGTCATTGGTCATTGATAATTGTTAATTGTTTACCACCAGCTAGGCTGAAGAGTTGTGACAGCATAATACTGAGGAGAAAGATACTGCTGTGCTAATTGCTGTAGATCCGATGCTTGAAATTGCTGCATTTGATCTGGATAAGTTACGGCAATTTCAGCATTAGCAATGGTGTTGTAGTACCCGTATAAACCCGCCAGTTGGCTAGGAGTTTCTGTAGAAAAGGCGTAGTCGTTACATAGTAAGCGTTTACATCGGGATAATTCTGCTGGTGAGACTGGCGTTGTCTGTAACTCAAATAAGCGATCGCGAATTAGTGCTTCTACTCGCTCTAGATGCTTGGCTTCTAAGCAAGCACTAATGGTAAACAAGCTTGAATCTCGTTGTAATGAGAAACTACTAGCGATGCCTTGGACTAAACCCTGTTCTTCCCGTAATTCTCGCACTAATCGGGAAGAGCGCCCATCTGCTAACAGTACAGAAAGCAAATCTAACCCATAAGCATCCCGCAGTTGATCTACACCTGCCCCAATCCAGCCCATATATAGACGGGCTTGTTCTAGTCTAGGAAAGAAAAGTTCTTGACGGCGAATTTCTGTTAAAGGTGGTTCTGCTTCTGGTGTTTCTCTAGGACACTCAGGGGCTGAACAAAAGTTCTCAAAGGCGCTGCTGACAGCTTCTATCGCTCGTTCTTTGGTCACTCCTCCCACAATTACCACTGTCATGTTTTCCGGCTGGTAGTGATGCTGGTGGAAGCAGCGCATTTGTTCGGGCGATCGCTCCATCAAATGTGCTTCTGTGCCTAAAATCGGTCGTCCGTAGGGGTGATACTGATAAATACTTTCTGTCAGTGTTTGAAATCCCACAAAATCAGGATTGTCATAACAAGAGCGAATTTCTTCTAATACCACATCTCGCTCACATCCAAACTCGCTATCTGGAATTGCTGCATTTAATAGCAATTCCGCTAATACGGGTAATGTTTCTTCTAAATAATCCGCCGCGATGGTAATGAAAAAATGAGCATAGTCATGGCTCGTCGCGGCATTAGTTATGCCACCGCGATTTTCAATTACTTGGTCAAATACGCCAGTTGCTAGTAGCTCAGTTCCTTTGAAAATCATGTGTTCTAGGAAATGAGCCATACCACACCACTCGGCTGGTTCTGCGATCGCACCAGCTTTTACCCAAACATCTATGACTACGACTGGTGTAGCGGGTAGGTGTTGGTGAATAACTGTCAACCCATTGTCCAGCCTAAAGATCTCGGCGGGAAATTTTGATGTAGTTAATAGTTGAGACAATCTCTGTAATCTCTAACCTTTTTCGGTGCGATTTAAATCATCCTAACGCTTTGTGGGTCAAAATTTCGCCAAGTTTGATACACAGTGCTACATAATTTGGTCATTGGTCATTTAAAAATCCCCTAATCTTGAGGACTAGGGGATTCAATATCTTGTAGGCTAACCGCAACGCCGTCTTACCTCAGTTTATGACCTGGATAAATCCAGGTGGGTACCGTTGCTTCCAACTTAAAGTTTCCGAGTACTTGCTCGGTCTACTGCTGTTAGAAAATCTTGATTCCCTTAAAGACAAAGCATAGATCAAAAAACGTTATTGGCAGTCACCAACGTCGCAGTCGAACCTATGTTTTTATTATAAAGCTTGATCGGGAAGATGTGAAGAGGAGGGAGGAGAGAGGAGGGAAGAGGGAGAATAATACTTACGCTCTCAAGCTAACTGCGCTCATGCTAACCGCTAACTGCTATACCAGATATATTCTACTTTCTGAGCGATCGCTTCTGCTTCACTTCGGTTATCTGAATCTAGTAAAACGGTGACGTGACCTAGTTTACGACCAGGACGCGATTCTGTTTTACCGTACCAATGGACGTAAGTCTCAGGTAGCGCGGCTAATTGTTGGCGTTTTTCTGTGTAATCACTCTGGGAATGTTCATAACCTAGTAGGTTAACCATCACAGCACCTTGACACTTTAATGCTGTATTACCTAAAGGTAAACCAGCAACCGCTCTGAGTTGCTGTTCAAATTGGGAAGTTTCACACGCATCTAGGGTAAAGTGTCCTGAATTGTGGGTGCGTGGTGCTATTTCGTTGATTAATATCTTGCCAGTACGGGTAAGAAATAGCTCAATGCCAAAAAGTCCCACTACTTGCAGACTATTTAATAATGTATGTGCGATCGCCTCGATCTCTGTTGCTAATTTACTATTAATCTCGGCTGGAACTATCACGCGGCGGCAAACTTGATCTTCTTGTTGCGTTTCCACTACTGGATAAACTACCACCTCACCAGCAACGGAACGGGCGGCAATTACAGCTAATTCTCGCTCAAAAGGTACAAATTCTTCCACTAGCAGTGGTGTCTGTTGAAGTTGCTCTAACTTAGTTTTTAAAGAGTTTTGGTCTTTAATAATAAAAGTTCCTTGACCATCGTAGCCGTGCCTTCTAGCTTTCAGCACAATTGGAGTCTGGGTTAATATTTCTTGGCTGTTGCTATCTTCTAAAGCTGCAAACTTTGGAACTGGTAAACCTAGTTGATTTAAGTAGCATCTCTGTTCGTATTTGTCAAGTAGGGGCGCTAATGCTTTTAACTGGGGACGAAAGCAAACTCTTTCGTCGGCTAAAAGCGTTAAAGCATCTATTTCAATAAACTCATTTTCAAAGGTAATTACATCACAGCGAGTTGCTAACTGTGCTGTAGCAGTGGCATCAGCAACAGCAGCTAGGATAGTATCAGTTGCGATCGCTACTGCGGGATCAGTTGCGTGGGGTGTCTGTACAATTAATTCAATGCCTAACTTCTTGACGGCATCAGCCATCATCCAAGCTAACTGTCCACCACCGATTACACCAATTCGCTTCATTTTAGATCAGATATATTGATAAATTAGTATTATATTTCATCAAAATCAGCAGCTAAAATTCTGTATTTATTAATTGAGGTGTCACAAGCGTTATGCCCAGATTTTTGGTAACTTGGTTACTGACAGCGATTTCACTACTGATTACAGCGTATTTTGTTCCAGGGTTTGCGGTTAGAAGTTTTGTTGCTGCTATGATAGCTGCAATTATGTTGGGGTTAGTAAATGCAGTTGTAAAACCGATTTTAGTACTTCTGACTTTGCCGTTGACGATAGTATCTTTAGGTTTATTTTTGTTTGTGATTAATGCCATCACAATTTGGTTGGCAGGTGCAATTACGCCTGGTTTTGACGTTGCGGGTTTCTTGCCTGCATTACTCGGTTCAATTGTTCTAACTATTGTTACAAGTGTGTTGAACTTCTTTTTTTCTGACGCTGTTTGAGGCATTTTATCGCTTAGTTAAAGTTTATCCTCCTGATTTATTAAAGGGAAATCAGGGGGATATTTTCAACAAAAACTATTTGGAAGATCAATTTCCAAATCCTAAGTAACCTCTAGGCGTAATCATCCAATTACTATGGATACGAGTACTTTGATTGCCAATTAGTACTAGGGTTAGCATATCAATAGGCGCATCTAATAATTTATCCAGTGTTGTTAAGGTAATTTGTTCGTCATCTCGATAGGCAGAACGAACAACTGAAACTGGTGTATCTGGGTGGCGATGTTGCAGAAAGATGTCTTGTGCGATCGCAATTTGTTGTGTGCGAGTTTGCGATCGCGGATTGTATAATGCTGTTATAAAATCTGCTTGCGCTGCTGCTGTTAACCGCTTTTCGATTACTTCCCAAGGTGTTAATAAATCACTTAAGCTAATGGCGCAAAAGTCGTGCATTAAAGGTGTGCCAACACGCGCCGCAGCAGATTGTAAGGCTGTAATACCAGGGAATACTTGCACTCCAGGGGTTTTACCATCCCAATTTTGAGTACTAAGTTGTTCTAGTACTAATCCAGCCATGCCATAAATCCCAGAGTCGCCAGAAGATACGACAGCAACATTTAAACCCCATTGTGCCAGTGCGATCGCACGTTCTGCACGTTGACGTTCTTGGGTTATTGGTAAAGCTTCTACTATTTGCCCTGGTCGCAGCAAGGGCGAGATTAAATCAATATATAGAGAGTAGCCAATCACTGCATCAGCTTGAGTTACAGCAGTTTGCGCTGCTGGAGTCATTTGATCTAATTGTCCTGGTCCTGTGCCAATTAAATATAGATAACCTGTGCGACCAGTATATTCTTGTTCTGCTTGTGCGATCGCAACTGTTACTGCACCCTGACGATTTGGGATTTTAGCCTTATCTTGATCAGGGGAGGTATTTTGAATTAATTTACCTTCTGCATCACAGTAGAAAATTTGTTTAGTAACTAACAAACTTTGACATTTTGCAGCAGATAAAGCCGCCGCCTCTGATACGCTAGGTGTGCCTACTTCTGCTGCTACTACTTTTGAAGGGTTAGGAACATTTACAGAATTTAGTACTGATGCCGGAAAAGTTTGTAAAGGAAGATTGCGATCGCTGCACAATTCTATTATCCCTTGCTCATCAGCTTTAATATCTATAGTGGCGATACCTGCGATCGCACTTTCAGCTAAATTATTAGCTTTTAATACTTCAACAATAGCGGCTTCAATTGCTGGTTTTGGTGTTCCACGTTCACAACCAACACCCACCCACAACACTCGCGGATGCCATTGTACTTGGGGAAGTGTCGCATCAGGTAGTTGTAATAAATTTGGAGTAATCCAAATCTTAGCTTTGAATTGCTGATTAAAGAACCCCACCCCCAGCCCCTCCCCGTTGACGGGGAGGGGGGTAAGAGGTGGGGAGGGGTTTTTTGTGGATAATAAAGATTCTTCAAAAATCAATGGATGCTTTTCCGGTAAATGCTTTTGCCACAGGGTAGAACCCGCTTGCTGAATTACCTGCACGGCTTCACCACGCGCTATAGTTGCGCTAACTTCTGTCCAATTTCCCTCACCGCGACACCAACCGAAAGGTACTCCTAATACATCAATTCCTGGTAAACCTAAACTAGATGCAGCACCAGTTAATACAGGTGTTGCGCCTAACTGATGGGCGATTAATTGGGCTAAATTATCACCACCGCCTTGATGACCACTACATAAACTAATTACAAACTGACCTGCCTCATCAATCACTACAACAGCAGGATCAACGGATTTATGCTCTAGTAATGGTGCAATTAAGCGTACTACTGCGCCTGTAGCTAAACAAAAGACAAAAGCGCGATACTCCTGCCAAATATTCGCTAAGTGAGTTTTTAAGGAACCTGTATATACTTGGGCATTTTCAATTCCAGTTAAAGATTCTGGTATCCAGAGGGTAGCGCCAGCAGTTTGACACAGTAATTGTAGTTTTTTTGCACCGCTAGGAGTAGTTGCGATCGCGGCTAAAGGCTGGAAATCTTGAAAAAGTAACTGGCTCAATTTTCGTTTTTAAATACAATCTGATATTTTATAGCGGTTAGCACCTCAGCTATCAGTTTCTTTCCCAGGGTTAATGCTGCTAGATAAGACTGATATCGGGGGTGGTATCCAGCACATCTGACGTTGAATACAAAAATTAAGCTGACAATAGACAATATCATGGTGATTGAGGTCTAAACTATAACTAGAATAAGATTAAGTTAATGAATAGTAATGTCGGCTGAAACTCCCAAAACCTACCTGGAACAGGCAATTGAAGATGGTCATGCTGAGCTTATTGGCGAAGGCAGTAGGGAACGTATACGCTATATCGCTACTGATCATTCAGAAAGATGGTCTGACCCAGAAGAGAAGGTTAGGGCTGAGTTTTGGGCTGAGTTGATTTATAAGTATGAATACGATCCAAACCGCATCAAATTTGAGGTCAACGTACCACGGCGTACCCCTAATGACTATGCTGACTTGGTGGTTTACAAAGACGACGAGTTTAAAGACCCTTATTTTGTCTTTGAAGTTAAACGCGCAGACATCAGTGATGCTGAGTTTGCTCAATCGATTGAGCAAGCTTGTGGAAATCGGGCAAGTCTTGGTGCTCCTTTTTGTGGTGCGATCGCAGGTTTAACCCGTCGCCTGCTGCGTTTTGACAAGTTTCCGCCGGGTGAGCGAGATCGGAACCATCTTACAGATATTCCAAAACGATACGGTAAGCCTCCTGAATGGCGGTTCTATAAAAACAGACCAGGGCAGGATCTCTCTGCTGTCCCCCGTGAGGAATTACGCTCTGCCATTCGTAAATGCCATCAGACTCTTTGGGAAGGAGGTCGTCGTAGTCCAATCGCTGCATTTGGTGAGTTCTGCAAAATTGTCTTCGTTAAGTATCGGGACGAAAAAAATCCGGAGCTGGAAGATAATCAGCCCTACGCATTTCAGCGTCGAGAAGAGGAAAGTAGTGACGCACTAGCTAAACGTATTTTTAAGCTTTATAAAACTGAACAAGAGCTTGAGCCTGGAGTTTTTACTGAGCCTATCAATGTAGATCCTCCCGTGTTAGCTCAGGTTGTTGAACACTTGGAAGCAATATCCCTAGATCGCACTGAACTGGACACAAAAGGAGTAGCTTTTGAAGAGTTTATGGGGGGATTCTTCAAAGGTGATTTTGGTCAGTATTTTACACCCCGCGAACTGATCGCCTTTTCTGTTAAAATTCTCAACCCAGAACGCAAGCATTTAATTCTTGATCCGGCTTGTGGATCTGGAGGTTTTTTACTCTACTCGCTTGATCACATTCGGAAGATAGCTGATCATCGGTTTCCTAAGTATAAAACTGATCCAGACGAGCGGGAAAGGCACAAAGATGACTGGCATAAATTTGCTGAAAAAAATTTGTTTGGCATTGAAATTAATGAAGAATTAGCTCGTGTCGCCAAGATGAATATGATCATTCATGATGATGGTCATACTAATATTTTGGGACATGATGCTCTTGATTTTCTTGAGAAAATAAAAGCGATTAAGCCTGATCTTGTTCCAGGTAAGTTTGATTTGATTCTGACGAATCCCCCGTTTGGTTCAGTTGTCAAAGCAACCGAAAAAGATAAGGGCTACCTTGATCAGTTTGATTTGCGGCGTTATCTCAATAAAGCAACAACGGGTACAGAACCGGATGAATCCGCCCAGGGTGAAAGGGATGCAAAGCGAGGAGCAAAAGCGGTAAAAGCTCGTACCAGCATTAAAACAGAAATCTTGTTTATTGAACGGATTTGGTTATATCTAAAGCCCGGTGAAGGCAGGGCGGCGATCGTCTTACCGGATGGGATTTTAACAAACTCCTCTCTGCAAGGGGTAAGAGATTGGATGCTGTCCCATTTTCAAATTCTTGCAGTGGTAAGTTTACCTCAGTTTGCCTTTGCTTACTACGATGCAGGAGTGAAAGCCAGTATCATTTTTCTACGGAGATTAAAGGATGAGGAAGTAGTACCTGACGATCAGCCGATCTTTATGGCACTGGCTGAAAATATTGGGTATGACGCAACGGGACGAAAAACTTTTAATGTAACTGTTGAAAGTGAAATTCCAGAGCGAGAGAAAGTAGAGCGGCATAGCTGCGATCTATTCGATTACCGTGTTTATTTTGAATGGAATACGGTTAACCCCAAGACACCTGGATGGAGTGAACGCCATCGAGAGATTATTCCTGATACGGGGTTGGTTGCTCAGTGGCGTGAGTTTCAAAAAGATGCAGCACCTTTTTTCGTCTAAGCCCCGTTGAGAGTGAAATCAATCACTTCTTTGCTATTAAACGGGGCGAAATTGGAGACAGATTAGATGCAAGCTACTTTGCCTCTGGAAACTGGCTAGAACTTTCAAAGTTTCCTATTTCCATAATTGGTAGACACTTTGATGTTCGAGATGGCGATCATAGCCGATTACCTAGTGAAGAGCTTTCAACCCCAGAGGAAGGAGTCCGATATCTCAGAGCACAAGATCTTTGTGAAGGTGAGATCATTTCAGATGATCCGATTTACATTTCACATAGATACTTTGCAAAAATTGAAAGGTCTCACATTAAACCTGGCGATTTGCTCTTTTCTGTTATGGCATCGATAGGAAATAGCGCAATTGTTCCTGATGACTTTCCTCCAACTACGGCAAATCGAGCAGTAGGTATTCTTTCTCCCCTTACACAAAACAAAATTTTAACTTGGTATCTTTTTTATCTATTTAGTACCGAACTTGGAGAGCAGCTTTACACACGAATTAAAAAGGGTGGACTTCAACGTCGCACTAACTTAGCTGACGTAGAAGCTCTCGAATTTCCTCTGCCACCGACAGCTAAACAAGAAGAACTTGTTACTGCGATGGATAAGGCACGATCGCAGCGAAAACAAAAACTAGCAGAAGCCGACACTCTCCTTTCCAGTCTTGATAATTATTTGCTAACAACTCTCGGACTTAATCGCTTTGGTGAAGACGATCGCAATGTATTCGCTATACAGAATTTTAGTATTAATAGAAGACTTGATCCACATTTTCATGCTCCTAGCTTCAAGCAGATTAGTCGATTACTTTCTACAACAACAACAGTACCTATAGGATCGATAGTTGGCTTTTCTAAAGAAACTTGGAAGCCTGAAGAAGATGAAAAAAGCACATTCCGTTACATCGAAATTAGTAATGTGAGACCAGAAACAGGAGAAGCCACATGGGTTGAAATTCCTGTAAAAGAAGCACCTAGTCGTGCTCGAATGGTTGTCCAGGAGGATGACATTATCGTTAGTCTCACTCGACCCCATCATGGTTCTATTGCCCATCTATCTGGTGAGTTTGATGGCTGCATTGCATCAACTGGTTTTGCTGTAATTCGTTATGTAAGCAAGTTGGTGAATCGAGAATATCTTTGGTGCATTCTTCGTTCTCAGCTTTGTCTTCAGCAGATGCTTCAACGTTCCAGTGGCGGTAATTATCCTGCCATTATCAAGTCAGAGTTAGAGAATGTTGTAGTTCCCATACCAGAAATCTCTATTCAGGAAACAATTGTCTCTGAAGTGCAACGTCGCCGACGAGAAGCCCGAAACTTGCGATCTGAAGCCGAAATAGAATGGCAAGCGGCAAAGCAATGGTTTGAAGAACAACTGCTAGGATCTGCCCCATTATGATGTTTGAGTTTTTAATCCTTTACCGGAAGGAACCCGACACCAATATTCATGAAGTCTTGTCAGATACACTAACCACTGTTCTACAGGACAACCTTAACGAATTTGAGTCTGAAGAAGTTCAGCAAATGATTATCCTCTCTACTGAAAGGCTAGGAAATCAGTCAGTTGACGAATCCGGTAATAGTTCACAGAATGTCCTTTTAGGCTTTTCGCTAGATTTACCAAACGAAACAAACGAGCCTCAAACGGTTGTTTATGAATTTGCTAAGGCGTTAATAGACAATACAAATCCGATTTCTCATATCGTTAAATTTGAAGACTCTTTATTACAAGCTAATCTCGCTCATTGGGCTGAAGAAATCTTTGCTCTCGAAATGAAATTACGGCGTGTTCTGACACTGATTTATCTCTACGCCTATCAAGATGAAAATCCTTTTGATTTGCTGTGTGAAGAATCTACACAGCCAATGGTTAAAGAGCGCCCTAAACCAGAGCAGATGAAAGCAGTACTAGAAAACCAATTTTTTCATTTGACCTTTAGTCAGTATGTAGGTTTAAATCAGCGACCTGAATTGAAGATAGCTGACATCGTAAAAAACATCAAAAATACTGAAACATATGAAGTATTTCGTGCAGAGCTAAGCCGTGTTCCAGTTGAACATGAAGATGATGCAGTTTTGCTCGCAGGTTTGAAAGCCCGGATGGAGGCTATTGAGGCAATGCGTAACTGTGTTGCCCATAATCGTCGCCCTCCCCGTCGAGTCATAGAGAACTACGAAAATGTTCAACCATTGCTTAACCAGTTGCTTGATGATTATCTCAACCAGTGGTTATGAATTGCAAAAATCATAGTTTGGTTTCTAGAACGCTTTCTTAACCACAGATAAACGCAGATATAGCGCCTCAGCGCTTGCCGTAGGCTATGCAGATAAAATACAAGATTTATTGACTTTCGCCACCTATCCGTACAATCTACAGTGGGTAGGGTGCGTTAGCGCAGCGTAACGCACCTTACAGTACTTACGCAAAGCCTAAGTACTGATCTTCATTGAACAAACTTATTGAGTTCTTGTACTAACAGATGCACTGTTGTAGAGGGATTATCTTTAGCAGGAGTGGGCGGATTATATTGATTGAGTAAATTTATAGCATTTCTAATAGCAGTAGCCTGTTTTTCAAATAGCTCATCATAGATTGTTTCACTATTTTTCTGATACTTTCGATTAAGGTGAAGATTCAATTTCTGAAGATAGTCGCTTCGAGGAATACCAGTGTTGAGAAACTCAAAATGAAGGACATACCATAGTTCAAATGCCTCATTGGAATAAGCTACTTTGAACCCCTGACTCTCAGCCTTTTTGATAGCATTATTAAAATCTTCTGGAGTCCAAGCATCTCGATCAAAAACGCACCATACCTGATCGTACTCTTCTTGTTGTTTCAGTTCCTTTGCACTGTTTACCAGCTTGCTAGGGTTTTCTCCTAATCCTTTAACATCTATTTCAGCAACATTCTTTGGGACGCGAAAACTCCTAAAGTAGTTAGGCTCTGTCTTCTCTCCTTCACACACAATTAAGAATCTTTGTCTAATTTCCCTAGTATTAACTTTTCTAGGAGAATACCCACCAGAACTTGTCCTTCGTCTAGACATTGGATTCAATCAAGTGATTTAGGTTGCCAATATATGGAATTGCCCCATATCTTCCCTTAATGTAATCGCTTTCAAAAGAGGCATCATTACGTATTTTGTATTCTGCTAAAGAATACAAATCTGTTGCACCGTATCTATTCTTTTCAGTAAACCAAACTTGATCTCTACGAAAAACCTTATTATTAAGTAAGTTAGTATCATGTGTCATAAAAATTAATTGAGCATTGTTTGGGTTTGCTTCTTCAGAATTGAATAATTTAACAATTGCAAGACTAATCAAGGGATGAAGTCTTGCATCAAACTCATCAATAATTAAAATTTCTCCTTCTTTAAGAGCGGTTATGAGCGGTCCAGCTAAGGCAAAAACCTTTTTTGTACCCTCAGATTCATGGCTTTCCAAATCAAATTCTTCAATTGACTTGTAGTTGCCATCAGTGTCGAACTTTCGATGAGAAATACCTATTGAAGTTGCTTTACCTCCACCTACTTTGGCAATAAACTTCTTAAGCTCATCTGGCATTTCATCAGGCAAGGAATCAATTGTAAAATCTTCTTGTTCAACTTGTACCTCGCTGATTCCTAAATCCAGCTTCTTGATCAACTGAATAATATCAGCCCTATTCTTATTGTTTATGAAGCATCTGACTGTATAATTTAAGTAATCTTCATCGTGTAAACCAGAAATAATATTCAACTTATCAGTTATCCACTCTAAAATCTTCTCTGCAAGATCAACATTAAATTGAGCAGAAACAGATAAAAAGAGTGCGTTACTTCTAGTTCTTTGTTGAATACCATCAGCATCATAATTCTTAGATAGTTTAATATTGTCAAGTTTGCGCTCAAATAGCTTAGTTTCCCTCACATTAGGCACATAAAATAACCACTCCGATATAACTCTTGTTTGAGTTACTTCAAATCCATATCTATATTTGCGCCCACCCATCAAAAATACCAATTCAAAGTATGATGGCTTTCCTTCGGTTTCTGTACTTAGCCTAAAAGGTTCTACGCTTATTTCATCGGTACTTTGAGTTTCTTTAGACGAATTAACCATAAACCTTTTCATAAAGCTTAATGCTTTGGCAAGGTTACTTTTGCCACTAGCGTTTGCTCCGTATATCGCAGCACTCTTAAGTAGCTTTAGTTCCTGATCTATAGCAAAAACGTTATTTACATCAAGGCTTTTGTCCTTCGACACAAGATTAGCTGCCACCATACTGAAGGTGACTTGTTCTTTAAACGATCTGTAATTACCAACACTAAACTCGATAAGCATGACTCATCTCTTAGGTTTACCTGAAGAATTTGTGAAAAAATCACACAAAGCTACTTTAAGGTTAGCAGTAATTAGCTTAGAATGTTAAAATCTCAGATAGAAATACAAGATTTATTGACTTTTGCCACATATTCGTGCAACCTACAGTTATATTCGCCGAGCTAAAGTGGGGAAAGTGATAGATTTAGTTATGCCTAACTTTTAACCTTTCGCATAACAGTTTAAGCGTTGATTTAACTGACTACGAATGGCAGGAGTTTTGATTAATTGTGCAACTTGTTGAGCTTGATTCTTCAACCCCGCTTGAGCATAATTAATCGCTATGCTTTCCAAGAAACTGGCGCGATCATAAGGATCTTCTACTTCTGTTTTGCTAATCACATTGCCTTGGCTATCTGTTTCTACTTTAAATACCATTACTTTAGATTCAGGATCTTTTAAAGTCTTAGCAACTTGTAATGCTTGATTTAATGCCTGACTAGCTTTAGCATTTTGCTGATTCTGGATATATTTACCAGCAATAGCTACTAACAATCTAGTTTTATCTTCTGGAGTTGTTAAGGTATTAACTAATTGCATTGCTTGATCGTATTGTCCCGCATCCAGATATTTATTAGCTAATTCCTGTGATATACCGTTTTTATAAACAGGATTTTTATATGCTTTGATAGACTGCAAGGCTAAGTTATATTGTCCTGCTTCTAAATACAAGTTGGTGATTTCTTGCAAGGTAGCAAGAGATAGGGAAGAATCTTTAATATTTGGTACTAATTTCAACGCCTGGGTTAATGTTTCAGTCGCTTTATTCGCTTGTTCTGCTAAGGCATATTCTAGGGCAATTTCTGCTTTACCTTTAGCAATTGCGTCTGGTGACGCGAGGGTGTTTGCTGTTTGAAGTGCTTGAGAAAATACCTTTGCTGCTTGCTGTGGTTGTTTGGTTTTACTATACTGTTTGGCAATAGCTGCTAAGGTTTTAGCTCTATAAGTATAGGTAGAATTGAAATTTTGGATTTTTTGAGCAGTTTGCAACGCTCTTGTATATTCTCCACCTTCAGCAAGTGCGATCGCAACTTTGTTTAAAACAATATTTCTCTCGTCAATATATTTACTATTAATAGTTTGGACAATTTGCAATGCTTTGTTATAATCTTTAGCTTGCACTGCTTGAATCCCAACATCTCTCAAGGCTTTTGCTCGATCAAAAGGATCTATAATTGTTTGAGCTACTTTAATAGCATAGTCATATTGTCTAGCTGTAGTAAAATTACGAGTAATATCTTGCTGGGTAACAGTTTTTTGGAAAGTGTCTGGAATTGCGTTGATTGATGCTATGCTTTGAGCTAATATTTGGTTAGCTTGTTGTTGGTGTCCAGCAGTAGCATATAATGGTGCGATCGCAGCTAAACCTTTAGCTTTATTAACAGGATTTTCTATACTTTGCACAGCTTTAAGTGCAGCCGTTATTTGTCCTGCTTTACCATAAACAATCGCAACATTAGCTAATAATTCTTCATTTTTTAAAGCTTTAGCAAGATTCAAAGCTTTGGAAAACACCGTTGCAGCTTGAGTTAGCTGTTTAGCTTGGGCATACTTAGCAGCAATTTGTGCTAAAACTAAGGCTTTCTCATCTGTATTGTAGACAGTTTGACTAAGCAGGAGAGCTTGTGCAAGTTTACCATTATTTGTATATTGGGATGCGATCGCGCTCAAAGCTTTAGTTTTATACTCACCATTGCCGATATTTTTAGCAAGATCAATTGCTTGCTTATCCTTTCCTGTTTTAGCATAAATAATCGCAATTTCTTGTAAAATCTCAGCTTGTTTATAAGAGTTAGCAACTTTTTGAGCAAAGAGAAGCGACTGAGGTAAAATTTCTAATGCTGTTGCTGATTTACCAACTATGAGATATTTTTTTGCTATGCTAATTAAAGCAAAACTTTTTAACTCATCATTTTGGATAAACGAACTTGCTTTAACAGCTTCGGCTAGGATTGGAATAGCCTTAGATGGTTGATTAATTTGGGTATAATAAAGAGCGATCGCAGTTAAAGCTTTAGTTTTAATATTACTATAGCTTTGATTGAGTGTTTGAGTTAATTTGAGCGTTTCGTCTATGATTTTAGCGGCTTGCTCCTGATTACCAGATTTGACAGATTGGTTAACTATTTTATCTAATAATCTTGGTTGTCCCTTAAAATTTACTAACCCATCTAATACATAAGATTTATATTGATTACCTCTGAAAGTTTGCGCTAATTTTATCGCTTGTCTAATCTTATTAGCCGCTTGTGAAATATTGGCTCTATTAGCATCATCGTCAGCTTTTTGAAGTAAGCCTAAAGCATCAGCATTAATTTCTTGATTAATTTCTTCAGTGCAACTAAGTTTACTGCTTTCTGCTTGAGGAGATTGAGGCGTTAATGCTAATCTTGACTGTTGATTTGCTTGCGCTACCGAGTAAAAACTGCCATTTAATATTAATATACCTAAGCAATTGATACTTAGCCTAAAAAGAATTTTATTCATATCTTTACTTCAAAAACGCTATTAAATTAATCAGACGTAAACACTATCAAATTGTTGCCAGTTAATCAAAACAGTAGCTATACGAGCAACAATCATTTATTCATCTGTGTCCATCTGTGTTACATCTGTGGTTAATTATCAAAAAACTACTTGCAAGAGATTCAATTATAATATCAGTTAGCAACACCAGTGTTATAATATTTTATTAGCATAAAATTATTAAGCTTGGAGGGAATAATGCCAGAATTTTTAGATTTTCTTAAACATAAATTTGCCTATGTAGCTAGGGCTGAATTTAAACCAGGGAAATTTGACGAAGCTGAACAACTATTTGAAAAAGCAGTTTCAACTTATAAAGATGGTTTTAAAGGAGCATATCTGTTACAAGAACCTGGAACAGATAAAGGCATTGCTGTAATTTTATGGGAAAGTGCCGAAAAAATGGAAGCAAATCAAAGCGAAGCTTTACAGGATATTATCAAACAAATGACACCGTTGTTTGCCAAAAGCCCAGCTACTAATTTTTATGAAGTTGTCAGCGAAATTCAACCTGATGAGGAGTAAATTACTTAATTTATACGCAGTTGCGTATCAAATATTGAGAAATTGACTTTGGTGATTATAGACTTCTGGCAAAACCGAAAGTTTGGTTAATTCACCACAGATGTAGCACAGATAAACACAGATGCACACAGATGGGAAAATTAATTTTGGCTCATATGTCTCATCTTTAAGTGCAATCAAACAGATTGATATTAAAGCAAAAATAATGGAGTCTACGAAAAAAAACGCCTGACATATTTGTTAGGCGTTTT